>JAGOWF010000181.1 GCA_018060305.1 Pyrinomonadaceae bacterium | reverse complement strand
AACGACCCTTCGTCCAGAAAAAAATCGATCCGCTCGCGCGCCGTCATCTTGCCCGACGCCCGCTGCTTCTCAACCCGCTTCGCCCCGCCGCCCTCCTCAGCCGCCGCCGATCTTTCCTTAAGCAGTTTGATCTTAGTTTTAACCTTAGTTTCCGGCTTCATCTCGGATAAGTGTAGCTAGTTTGCCGGGGTTTTCCAATATTGCATAGATAACCCGTACCATTTGTGCTATGTTTCCCGTGTTCCGGACAATTGGAGGTGACGAATGAGCGAAGACTGGGGCGAGAAGTACAACGCGCTTCGGCGCGAGGCCGAGGCGATGGCGAAGTGCCGTGAGGAAGAGTTCGCACGGATCAAAGCGATGGATCCAGCGGATAAAGAGGCGATCAAACGCGAGATCGACGCGGTGCTGGAGCGCAACGAGGAATATAAGCGAAGGCTCGAGGTGATAATAAACGAAAAGTGGGACGACATGATGAACAAAATTGAACGCTGGAAAGTCGAAAAACCTGGGTTTGCCGAATGGTTCGAGGGATTCCAAGCTGAACAGGAAAGGACCTTCCGCGAGAAAAATGAACAGGAAGGCTGGCACGAGATCATTGAATGAAGCCTGTTGTCTGTTATGCCGCCTGCTACGCACGCTCGTTTGCGTATGGCCCGGTTCCACACGTTGGCACGTGCGGCTACAATTCTCCGGACGAAGCGTGTCAGTAGCCCGCACGTGAGTAAGGGCTCGACGTAGATCACCACACAACATCGAGCCCTCCCTCACGGTCGGGCTACGGACACGACTGTCGCCGCTTCTCGACGGCGACTTCGATTTCGGGCGTTGCACGGATAAAAATGGCTTGACAGAATGCAATGGATATGATATGGTGTTTAATCAATGCAAAAGTCAAAATACAAAATTCAAAATGCCCCGGAAAAACCAAAAGCAGGGCGAAAAAGTTTTTTTTCGAGTTTTGAGTGGACAAGAGGCATTTTTGGATGGTAAGTGCAATGGATACAGTAAATAAGGTCGAGTGGACAGGTGGTGATCTGGGTATAGAATGTCGTTAGTTTGTGGTGCGATTGTCCTATTTGTCCACTCTGACTAACACGAAACGAGGAACAACATGAGAGCAAAACTGAATATTTCTATGCCGGAATCGATGCTGAAATTTGTGGAGACGCGGGCAGGGCGCGGCAGATATAACTCGATCAGCGAATACATACGCGAACTGATCCGCAATGACCAGAATGCGTTGCGACGCGAAGCCCAGGGCAGGGAAACGGTCGAACGTCCGGTTGAGCGTCCCGTCGAGCGGCCGAGGTCGCGAATACCTGCGGCATTTGACGACCGATTCGATCGTTGGCGGTAAAATCGATGAAACTGACTTTTATATCTTTGACATCTCGGCAACCTCTGCGTGATTTTCTCAGCGTGCTCCGCGTGGAACCTCATCTTCCACGCAGAGGGCGTCGAGATCATCGCAAAGGACGCGGAGACTGATAGCTTGAATAGATCTTTGATAATTAATGAGATTCTGGTGCGGAACGGGCACGCTTTGTTAAGCTAACGGACAATGGAACGTGAGACGATAACCAGCCGCGACAACGCTCGATTGGTGAACGCACGCAAAGTGCGCGACGGCAAGATGCGCGACCATGTCTTTGTCGAGGGCCGGCGGCTGGTCGAGGAGGCACTGCGGTCGAGCGTCGTCTTGGACGAATGTTTTGCGGCGGAGAGCTTTGGGGGCGCGGAACTGTTGGACAATATCGCGTCGCGTTGCGAGGTCCGGCGCGTCGCCGACAGGCTGTTTGCATCGATCGCCGATACAGATACGCCGCAGGGTATCGTCGTCATCGCACAGCGGCCGACGGCCACTTTGGCCGACATCGACGTTGCCGGGGCAGATGTTCCGCTGGTGTTGTTTTTGAAAGAGATCAATAACCCTTCGAATCTCGGTGCGACCTTTCGCACCGCCGAGGCGGCCGGAATTGCGGGCGTTATCACCTCGTCGGGCTCGGCTGACGCTTTCTCGCCAAAGGCGATGCGGGCCGCGATGGGATCGAATCTTAGGTTACGGGCCGTCGAGGGTGTGACGTTTGACGATGCCATCAAGTGGGCACGACAGAACGGCCTTGTTACGACGGCAACGGCCGCGGACGGGGCATTGAGCTATGTCGATATCGATTGGAAACAGCCACGCCTGGTGGTGCTAGGCTCAGAGTCGCACGGCCTGAGCGATAGGGAACTGGCGGCGTTCGATGCGACCGTTTCGATATCGATGGCAAACGACGTCGAGAGCCTTAATGTGGGCGTTGCGGCCGGCGTCATGCTTTTTGAGGCAAGACGGCAAAGGGTATCTGATACGAAAACGTAGAGCCCCCGAAGTCGCAAACGGGCCAAGCAGATTCTGAGAAACTAGCGGACCGGTGTCGCTGAGTTGATGTTTGTTGGTTCGACTCGCTTAGTAACTTTTTCCAACTGATTGCGCAGAAGGGTGTGGCCGGTCGTGTTATTCAGAGCGGCCATCGCGATGGCGATCTCGATCTCGAGTGTCCGAGCGTTGTTTGGGTCGAATGCGTCCGGTTGACCGGACACGAGAAGTTGCCTGGACCGATCAAAAGCATTCTTAGCCTCGACATATTGGTTGAGGAGCACGTGCGCCCGTCCGACCAGGAAATAATCCTCGGCGGTCTGCGGATCAGCCCCGAATCCTGCAAGAGCCGCCGCTGGCATTTGGTCCACTGTGCGTCGATTCTCTTCAAAGGCGGTCAGCGGAGCATTGCCGGAGCGCATCTCCGTCGGCCGTGGCGGGGCCTCAGCCTGTCGGGACTTTAATACAAGGTATGACGCAGCACCGCCGATCAAAATTCCCAACGCCAGCATCGCAAGGCCTATCATGACCTTGCCACCTGCCGACGAGGCGGGCCGCACCGATTTCACCGCCGCAGTTGGTTCCGGTTCGTGCCTGAACGACGGAACGGTCGGCGGCACCTCGGCCTTTAATACCGTCGCCGCGGCGACTGCGGCGGTTTTTTCTTCGGGCGTGAGAGAGATCGTCTCGTGCTCGGCCTCAACGTCGGCCTCGGCTGTTGGCTGCGGTGCGAGTTGGCCGGTTTCAAGCTCGAGCAGATTGTCATCCGCAGGCGGCGAAGCGGCCTTCCGTGCGGTCGCAGCGGTCGGTGTTTCGACCGGTTCAGGCGTATCAGGGCTTGCTGTATCGACCTCGACTGCTTGGGATCCGAGGCGAAGCACGACGGCAGTGAGATTGTCCTCGGCGCCGCGTTCGAAGCAGAGATTCTTTAGATACTCACAAACGTCCTCCGGCGAGCCGCCGAACGTAAGAACGCCCTTGATCTCCTGGTCGTTGACGTGCCGCGTGATGCCGTCGGAGCACAGCAAAAACGCTGTTCCCGCCTCGACCATGATCGTCTTGAGGTCAGGTTCGACCGTCGATTCGGCACCGAGGGCGCGGCTTATGATGTTGCGGCTGGGATGGTTCTCAGCCTGTTCCTCGGTCATGCGCCCGGCGCGGACCTCTTCGGCGACCATCGAGTGGTCCTCGGTCTCGCGGTGCAGTTCGCCGTCGCGGTCTAACCGGTAAAGCCGCGAGTCGCCCACATGGCCAATGGTTGCGATATTGCCATTCAGGTGCAGAGCGACGATCGTCGTCGCCATGCTCGAGAGCTGCGGCAGTTCCTGCGCCATGTCATGGATCGCTGTGTTCGCCCGTTCGATTGCGGCCCGCATCACGGTCTCGGCGTCGCCATTGCCGGCATTTGCGAATGCTTCGCCGAGAATGTCCATCGCCATCTGCGATGCCACCTCGCCCGCCTGAGCGCCGCCAACACCGTCAGCGACGGCAAAGATACCACGCTGGCCTAGTTCAAGATAGGAGTCCTCGTTGTGTGGACGCTTTTTACTTAGTCCGCGATCCGACACCGAGGCCGATGAGATGTGGACGACTGTGTCCATAATTGATCAGATCGTTTGCGGCTTTATTTCGACCATATCGCGACGGCGGTCGATCGCATTGCGGTGTGAGAAAGCCATCAGCATTCCGAGCATTACGAAGCTCGTGATCAGGCTAAATCCGCCGTGGCTTACGAAAGGCAGCGTGATGCCCGTCATCGGCAGTGCACGGGTGATGCCTCCGATATTCACCAAAGCCTGAAAGCCAATAAACGCCGCGAGCCCGACGCAGCAGAGCTTACTAAACATATCGCGAGCATCGCGTGCCGTCCTCACGCCCGCGCCGACGAAAACGATCAGGGCAAAGGTTACCAACAAACCCCCAAAAAGTCCAAGTTCTTCGGCAAGGGCGGCAAAGATGTAATCCGAGTCTGCAACAGGTATCAATTCCGGATAACCAAGCCCGAGCCCACGTCCCGTCACGCCGCCCGATGCGAGTCCGAACGTCGCCTGCGCCGGCTGAAATGCGAGGATGTCAAACCAGGCTTCGATATTGATCTTCTCCTGAGCCCCTTCAGGATCTTCCTGGATCAGGGCCTGCATCTCGGTGTTATTCTCGACGAACTTCTTGTAGTACTTGTCGTATTCGGCCGTCCACCACGGCGTCTCAGGCGTCGGCGGATCAAAGCCGTCCAGCCAGAGATGGAACCGCTGCTGAATACGCGACGGAAGGACCGTTTTGACGGGTGCTGCAATACTCGGGAGGAGAGGGATCTTTTCCTGGGTTTTCACCGGCAATGCCCCGACGACAAGTATTGAAATGACCAGGGCCACGCTGCCGACGAGGACAAGCCGCTGCGGAAGTCGGCGCACGGCGATCAGATAAAGCGTCGCGTAAACCGAGCTAAAAACCATCATCTGGCCAAAATCCTGCAAAACAAAAAAGGGCAAGAACGGCAGGATGGCCATAACGACCAGCGGCAGCACATCTTTTGCGCGAGGGATTCCCCAGTAGGTGCGGGCGAGGTTCTTATACAGTACGGCCAAGATCGCCGCAAAGCCGAGCAGGAAGGGAACTTTGGCGAGTTCCCATGGTGTCATGCCAAGAAACTTTCCGCGTTCCGCAAGCCCGGCCGGCACCAACAGGAGGGGAACAGTGATGAGCACGATCAGAAAGCCCTTCTGCTGTATCCGTTCGAGCATATCATTGCGCCGAAATATGATGTAAAAGACGAGCAAGCCAATGAAACCGAGGACGGGATTGTAAGTGCGGCCACCGACGAACACACTTGCATAGCTGTCCTCGGCCGGACGCTGCTTCTCGGTCGACAGATCGACCGGCGTCGGCGGGGTGGCGGGAAGGCCCATCACCTTCTTCTTCTCAGCCGAGTAGTTCTCCTGGATATAATGCATCTGGAGAGTCTTGATCTTTGCCTGTCGAGCCTCCGCCTTGTCCTTCCGCGACGTGTATTCGGGATCACTAAACAGTCGATATTGAACCGTCAGCCCCATTGAAAAAAGCAGCACGGCGGTAGTGTAGATCGTCCAGTTGCCGTCGTACTTTAGAAATTTCTTGATAAAGATCGGTAGTATGGCAAGCGCCGACAGAAGCGCCAGATTGCGGAGAGCGCTTAACCCCGACGTCTCATACCCCCTGATCAGGCCGCCGTAATAGATCGAATAGTGCGAGATTGCCGTGATGACGACGATCAACAGCAGGATCAGGACATGAACTGAAGTACGATTCTTCATCAGTTATCCACGTCGGTTAGGTGCGGGCCGACGGTCGCCGAGGAGACCCAGCTTTAGGGCCTCGCGAATGATCTCGGCAGCGATCGGTGCCGCAACTGTGCCGCCAAAACCACTTCCACCGACATTCTCGACGGCGACCGCAATGGCAAGCTGCGGGTTTTCGATCGGAGCAAGGCAGATAAAGAGAGCATCCCATTGCTCGGACATCCGCGTCTGTTGATATTCGACCCATTCGCCGTCGGCGTTTT
>JAGOWF010000180.1 GCA_018060305.1 Pyrinomonadaceae bacterium | reverse complement strand
TATATATTTCGTGACCGTCCAGAACAAATGGGATGCTGAACTTATGCTGGATCCGCTCGGCGATTCGTGTCACCTCTGCATGGTCATACGAGCCCTCGACGAGCACCGTGAATTCGTCGCCCCCGAGACGAGCAACCATATCCGACGGCCTCATGCAATCGCGTAAACGGGACGATATTTCCCTTAGAAGTTGATCGCCGACAAGATGTCCAAGGCTGTCATTCACATACTTGAATCGATCAAGGTCAATAAACAGCACGCTTACTCGGTAGGCCTCTGTCTTTCTCGATCGGTCAAGAGCCTCGCGCAGCCTCGTCATAAAGAGTTGCCGATTAGGCAGGTTGGTCAGCACGTCGTGCGTCGCATCATATTGAAGCTTCTGTTCAGCGTGCTTCTTGTCGGTGATGTCCTGCACCTGAAAGATCAGGTTTGGCTGCTTAGACACGTTCTCGCTGGCCGCAGAAGCGCTCCACTGGGTCCAGACGGTTTGACCGGTCTTGTGGATGTAACGCTGCTCCATCTGGCAATTCGCACTCTTCCCCGTAAGGAGTTCATGTATCTTGACCAACGCCAGTCCGAGATCATCCGGAACCGTGATCGACTGAAAGTCAATGGCCAGCAGATCGCCCTCCTCGTAACCGAGTATCTCCGTCAGGGCATGATTCGCCTTCAGCCAGCGGCCAGTCGGTGATACGAGTGCAATACCGATCGGAGCGTGATCAAAGGCGCTGCGAAACCGTTCCTCTGACTCGCGCAGGGCCTCAGCCTGAGCCTCGAGGGTCCTTGAATTACGCTCGGCCTGTTCCGCCTGCACGATCGAGTTCTCGACATTCTTCAGGTACATCCTGTAGGACAGATACACGAATAGAATGATAGGAAAGATCGCAAATATTACGCCGATCCCGACTGCGTCGGACAATTGGATCAGGCCGCCCGCTCCGATCACGCCGACAAAATAGGAATAGAACGTCCAGATATACTTCGATTTCCACGTTTCCCACAGGGGCAGGCCGTTCTGCAATGCGTCATGCACCGCCGCAAGAGCGGTGTTGACCGCAAACTGTGTCAGCGCGATCAGCGACAATGCGATCACAAAGCCCGCAAAGCTCCCAGTCGTGCCGTGAAGATAGCTTTCGGTATAGAGACCTGTAGCTTGCAATAGGGCAACGACCATCGTCGTGGAAATTGCCACCACAGACGTGTTAAAAAAGACCGTTACCTTTCGATTGCAGAAACGCCATGATGAGACGAATGCTTCAACCGCCGAAAGTAGAACAGCAAACTCACCGCCGTAGAGTAACAACGTCAGAAAAACGAAGGTATCCGACACGGCGATATAGGACTTGTATCGCGGGATCTGGATCGTAATCCTGGATCCGACAAGGATCGTAAGAATACTCAGGATCGGGAGATAAACGTCTAACCTTTCCAACGGCAGGCGTACGAGAGCCGCTGTAAGACAGACAAGTCCGACAACGATTACCGCCATCATGTAACGGCTCGATGATTTTTGCTCTCTCATGGTATGCGAGTTGAGGGAGTAAGAACAGGAGGCGGTTTTGCGACGGAATACGAAACCGATGGGCTCGGGCGTCAAACATTCCGCCCGTCTATATTATGATAGCCACAAACAGTCTTGTCTACTGTTAAATTTCGCTAAACAAAGAGTGACACGCAGTCATCGGTTTGTCGATAACCCGCTTTTTCAAACGTGCGGTGAGCAGATTTGAACTCGATATTGCTCAACAGACAGATATTATCCACCCGATCGAGAAGGTGCTGGGTCAACAATGCAAGATACTCTGAGCCGACGCCTTTGCCGCGGTGATCAGGGTGGACATATACGCCTTCGAGGTAAATGGTGTCATCAGTCTCTGCGATAATATCCACCTTGAATACGAGTTCGTCTCCGTTCGTTACGACGAATACCCGATTCTGCTCGATTCGGCGAGCTACGCGCTTAAGAAAGCCATCGCGATCCTTGATTATCGGATCGACACCACATTCGATAAATGCGACCTCTGCCTGAGCTTCGGCAACGGGAATGAGGTGACTCATCTCGGCATTCTTGAGCCTGTGGTCCGCAGTACGAACCGCGAACGGTAGCGCGGCTTCGAAGAGGGATTCAACGCAGCGAAGCCGCGGCTTCGTGCGGCCGTCGGTCAAGTGCTGCCAGAACGCGTCGGCGTCCGTGCCGCTCGACATCACGAGGTGTATCGGCGTTTCAGCGGTCCGGGCCTGATAGGCAAGTGCCCTAATGGCTAGCTCCGTGCGGGCCTCGACTAGTGTCGAATGACCGACCAGAGCAACGCCGTCAAGTTCCCCGGCCGTATTGCGGTATCCGTAGTATTTGCCTCGGTTCAACTCACTCTCAATACCGTTGTCGCTGATGAAGCTGGTCATCACAACCGTGTGAACCGGCCTGACGCTCAGGAACTCTAGCACTTCCGTCGCGTCCGCGTCGATCAGTTCGATCACCAGCCCTCGATCAGGGTCGGACACGAACGGAACGAATCCGGCTTCGATCGGTCGATGCAGTTCTACTGTATGCAGTGGGGTCTGGCGATTCATGTTCTCCTCCATTCGGGCTTCGGTGAGTCCTGAATGAAATAACTACTGCATAGCCGGCGTATCATCGCCAAGAAGGACACTATCGCCGACCAGTACTCCATCGCCGACCAGTACTCCATCGCCGACGAGTACGCCGTCCCCGACCAGTACTCCGTCACCGACCAGTACACCGTCGGCTACCAGTACACCGTCACCGACCAGGACACCGTCTCCGACCAGAACACCGTCGCCGACAAGTACGCCATACGACAGGTACGTCGTTCCGGCGTTCAGCGCCAGTCCGTTGCTAATTGTCACATTACGGTTGATCGAGAGGCCACCGGTAAAGTACGACGCGGTATTCAGAGTGAATGCGCCGTTCCCGAAGTTTACGCCGGTTCCGAGCAGGTTCTCGCGTTTGTAGACCGTCTGAAAGTTGGTTACGAGCGTGCTTCCTGAGATCGTCGTGAACTTACCGACCACAAACTGGGCCCACGGGAATGTTCCGCCGCCGATGGTTGAGCTTGGCGTCGGCAGCGAGGTTCCGGCCGGCACCATGCTCGTGCCTTTTGACATCGACTGAAAGTTGACGTCGGTCTTGAGAAGATTGGCAAGGCGGACGGCGCCATCCAGATTGAGTTGGCCGGCGCCTTGCTCGAACGTTTTCGCGCCGGCGATTGGCTGGGCCGAATACTGCATCAGCATGCGGACCATGTTGGGCGTGAGATTTGGATTGACCTCGAGGAGCAGCGCGGCTGCGCCGGCGACGACCGGGGCCGCCATCGAGGTGCCGCTCTGATACATCATCCGATCCTCATTCGCCTGGCCAGGTACGATAACGTCGAGGGCAGGATTATTATGCGAGGTCTTATTGTCTTTCGAACGATATGACACCAGCTTGTTGCCCGGGGCGACGATATCCGGCTTGATCAGATTGTCATAAACCTTGGTGCCGTTCGAGGTGCGATAGAACGATCGTGTCGGCCCGCGCGAACTATAGCTGGCCATCAGATCGTCGCTGCGGTCGGCGGTTCCGAGTGAATTGCTTGCGCCGACGGTGATAACATACGGGCTGTTTCCGGGGCTGTGGATCTTGCCGTACATTTTCTGACCCACTGAATTCTTGCCGAGGTTGCCGGCGGCCGCTACGACGACGATGCCCGCCTGGACTAGTTGCTTAACCTTGAGGCAGACCGGATCGTTGGTGTATGTGTCGACTGCGGTTGTGCCAATGCTGAGATTGACGACCTTGATGTTGTACTCTGACCTGTTCTCGAGTATCCAATCGAGGCCCTCAAGCAGTTCCGACGTCTGGCCTGCGCCATTATCATCCAGGACGCGAACGCTTATGATATCGGCTCCCGGGGCGACTCCGCGGTAAGCGTTGCCGTTATTCGTAGAGCTGCCGGCGGCCAATCCTGCGACGTGCGTTCCGTGTCCGTATTTGTCATCGGTATCGTCGAGGTGGCTGCAGGTAAAATTCACATTCGCGACGATGCGCGATTCGCTGCCATTCTTAAAGCCTTTGTGCCTGTCGTAGATGCCCGAATCAACAACGGCGATGCCGATGCCCGAACCGTCGAGCGTGTATGCCGAACGGCCATTAAGGGCCGGCTGAGCGCGCATTGCCGTGACGCCGGTCGTATCTTCGACATGTCCGGTGAACTGCGTAGCGCGATCGGGCGAAACGTAATTGATCAGGCCGCTCGTCGAAAGCGTGCCGACAAGAGAGAGCGGCAGATCGACAACGAGCGTATCGCTCCTGCCAATGCGGCCGTTTATGCGGGCCTGGCCCGAGGCGATCATCGATCGCAGCGTCGGGTTGTCTGCGTCCCTGGCCTGCAGAATAACGTCAACGCGGGTCTTGCCGCTCGGGTCGGTGGCCATCATGTCTCGGAGGTCGGGCGATACATTATCGCCGCGATAGCCGCTGTCGGACTTAGCAGAATTGGCTGCAACGTCAGTAGCCGCTGAGCGGTTCGCGACCGAAATTGGAGCGAAGTAGCCCGCGATCGAGGCGTTTGCCTCGATCCGCTCGCCGTAAGCGGCGGCCGAGCTGCCGCCGATCACGACGAGGGTTCCTTCAGCGATAGAAGTGAAGAATTTTGAGCCGACGGCCGTATCGCCGACAAAGCTCGTCAGGTCATTGACAAAAAGGATGATGCGGCCCTTTGACGCCGCTGCGTCGGCAACGATCGAATCTATGATCGCGGCCGCGCGTTCGGGCGAGCCCGCATTAGAGAACAGCGTTTCGGTCTCGACCTTGAGGACGGTGCGCCCGGCGAGTTTCGCGGGCACGGCACCTTTGGCGATGCGCAGCGCGGCCTGTTCGGCCACGGTCTCCTGCACCGAGCGGTCGTCGTCGATCACGACGGGCTGACGCATGCCACCCTCGGCCAGCATCTTGATGAGTCGAACTGTCTCGGCCTCAAAGCTGGTGTCCTCACGCAATCTTCCGTCACGGCCAAGCTGCGTCAGGTCGGTGGTGTACTTCGCCGTAAAGGCCGATATCGCCGCAGGCTTTGCAGCCTCGCTGCGAAGCGTCTCTACGGCAAATACGTTCGACAGGACAAATGATGCGAGGATCGCAATTGCTGCAAATCGACGCGTCGCTGTGAAATCAAAGGTTGAGGTCTTCATTTTTCTTTCGCTCCTATTCCGGGGCAGAGACATTCGGCGCACGTGCCGCCGCGATTCTATTATCAAGACCCGTGCCAAAGAGCTAAATGAAGCAATGATGAGAGTTAGCGGCGTTGTCCGTATCGTCAGACGCCGGTCAACCTGTCAACCTGACCGAATAAACCGTTCACGCTGACCGAATCCGCGTGTCCGGGGCCCGGTCGGGCTGCGGACACCAGGTTTTGTATCGACAAGAGTGCCTTTTTCGGGCATAATTTCTCGTTTTGTATCGACAAATTCCCGAATTGTCGCACACATTTTGTGCTCTATTCCGCCTCGATCAGTTCCCAACGAGCACCAGAATGACGCCAATTCCGACTATCTCCCAAAATCACCGCCGCACATCTGTGAACGTGAGAACTCCTGCAACCTGCCGCCCGCCCCCAACCACGCGAGAAACCGCCGCCCGTATCAACGCCAGGTTCCGGAAATGCCGACAGAGCAAGCGACAACGACAGCGACACGTTGCGGAAGCCCAACCGTGAGGGAGGGCGATATCGGGACGCAGGGAAACCGGACGACGGTGAGAGTATCGCCCTTACTGACGTGCGGGCTACTGCAAGTCAGGTTCCTGAATGCGAAAAGGCGGAGCGACAACGGCCCCGACACGTTGCGGAAGCCCGACCGTGAGGGAGGGCGATATCGGGGCGAACGGAAACCGGACGGCGGTGAGAATATCGTCT
>JAGOWF010000179.1 GCA_018060305.1 Pyrinomonadaceae bacterium | reverse complement strand
TGAACTCTTTAGAAATGTCCTGGTTTGAAAAAGCCTAAGATAGCCCGCAAAGGGGGTGATGGATGGGCGAGAGAGGGACAATTTTAATGAGCAGAAAAGAGAGGGAGTCGTTAGTGGTAATGGAGCGGGTGAAGCGGAGCGAAATAACGATAGCCGGGGCGACGCGGCTGTTGGGGATAAGTTACCGGCAATGCTGGCGGCGGTATTGGAAGGGTCTAAGGACATTTCTAAAGAGTTCACACATAGGACATTTCTAAAGAGTTTTGAAAAAAATACGATTGTTGGTCTCTGGGTAGTGTCCTAATGTCGTGGTGTTTGGGCATCAGTGGCGGCTTGCCGCTCTATTTGGAGCGTGTCTGAAAAGTCGTTCTTTCGCGGCGGAGCCGCAAAAAGATAGTAGCCAGACGTGAAACGTCTGGAAAGATCGCCTCCAGGGCATCTCGCCCTGAAGGGGCGAAAGGTCAATGTTTACGGGTGTCTGCCGCACCTTCAGTGCGGAAATCATCGTTCGGAACTTTCCAGACGTTTCACGTCTGGCTACCGTCTTTCGCGGCTCCGCCGCGTAGAAGCAGACTTTTCAGACATCCTCTTTGACTGGTAAGTAAACTGCGGCTGGCCGCCGCCTGCCATTCGGCGGCGGCAAGCCGACGAGGATCAGCGCGTGGCACCATGACTCTAGCCGATCTCCGCAGAGTTCGGCGATTTTGTATCGTCAGACAGCGAGAGTGTATCGACACCTTTTGCTTCCAAGACCACCTTTTCAATGCTGCTCATCACAGCCGGGGCAGCAGGCCATCATGCAGAGCACGACGGGCATCATCATCGCGGCTACTTTACTGAATTTCCGTCTATGCAACGAATGGTGTTCTGTGATACAATACGATCCAAGGGAGTAATCAGATGCAAAGAAATTGGAAACAGATCCCACGCGATGGTAAGCGGGCTCAGTGGGCTGGCATATACGTAACGATGAACAGCAAGGGAACGATCGTGCTGAATCGCTCCGCCCACAAACTGCTCGGTGCCCCGGCGGCGTTTATGCTGCTCTACGACAGTGCAAACAATACGATCGGCCTCAAACCCACCGCAGCCGGACTGCGGCATGCCTATCCGCTCATAAAATCAGGCCGTCACGGCGGCCGCAAGGTCTCAGCCTACCGCCTGGTCAAGGAATGCTCGCTGGTAATCGACAAAACGCTCGAGTTCCCCGACGCCGAGATCGACACCGACGGAATCCTCCTGCTCAACCTACGAACCGCCAAGATCTCAAACCGAGCGCTAAATCACCCAACTCGCCGAACTCCGCCCATTGTGTCGCCGACGGCGACAAATATTAAAGCCTAGGGTGAAGCCGCCTCGGCTGAACCCTAGTTGGGTGAAGGATTTGATTTGCTCGCTGAAGGCGAGCTATCGGCGGCGTATTGGTCGCCTTCAGCGACCGGAGCGTTATCACGGCTGACCTAGGGTTCCGCTCACCTTGCTCGCTACACCCTAGGCTTTAGTATTTGTCGCCGTTGGCGACGAGGAAGCGATTCGCTTGAGTGCCTCAACGTAGAGCTGGTGTTCCTGTTCGAGAATTCTCGCCGCGAGCGTGTCGGGTGTATCGCCGGCGAGGATCGGAACGTGCTGTTGCAGTATGATCCGCCCGGCATCGAGGTCTTCGTTGACATAGTGGACAGTGCAGCCGGAAACCGTCTCGCCGGCGGCCAATACCCGCTCGTGAACGTCGAGGCCAGGATACGCGGGCAGCAGGCTCGGATGAATATTTACGATCCGATCCGGAAACGCCCTCACAAACGACGGCGACAGCAGCCGCATATAACCCGCGAGGCAAACCAGCTCGACGCCGCGTTTCCTTAGCACGCTAATTATCTCGGCGTCATGCTCCTCACGGGGGCGGCCGTTTCTTTCGACGACAATTGCCTCAACGCCCCGCTCACTCGCCTTTGCCAAGCCCGCCGCATCTGCCTTGTCGCTGATAACGACCGCGACATCGCTATCTGGTATCTCACCGCTCTTAACAGCATCGACAAGCGCGACCATATTTGACCCGCGCCCGGAGATAAGAATTCCAATTTTCATTGACATCAAAAAAAATACTTGTACAATTACCCTGTACAGGAACCAGTTTATGTCTGTTGAGATAAGTTACAGCGAAGCAAGAAACAACTTAGCATCTTTACTCGACCGGGTCACGGGCGACCGTGAAGTGGTTGTCATAAATCGGCGTGGCCGTGAAAAGGTAGCTATGATCAGCGCCGATGAGCTATCAAGTGTTCTCGAGAGCCTTTACTTGTTGCGTTCACCGAAGAATGCAGAGCGCCTGATGAAGGCGATCAAACGAGCCGAGGCTGGAACTACCAAACCCTCCACGATCGACGAACTGAGAAAAGAATTCGGAGTCGAAAAGGATGAACGGAGCTAAGAGCCGCGACTCGGTCTTCGAACCAGAATTCAGAGACGACCTAAGTTTCTGGTTAGAAACAAATCGCAAGACTCTGATCCGCATATTCGAGTTGGTTGAGGCGGTGATGCGCGATCCGTTTAAAGGAATCGGAAAGCCCGAACCGATGCGACATCTGGGCTCAAACATATGGTCGCGAAGAATAACCAAAGAGCATCGAATGCTATATCGAGTTACCGACGAACGGGTCAATTTCCTGCAGGCGAGATTCCACTATTGAAGAAGGAAGTTGTCAAATTCAAATCCGAAAGTGCCTTGCGGAGTAGGTTGATAGACTTGCCGATAAGTTCACATATTTGTTAACATTCTATGCGGAAAGTAGTTTATTATCGGACTGCGAAGGGCGAGAGTCCGGCTGACACTTCCTCAAATCGCTTTCCCCAAAGCAATTCGAGAAAGTTGTTTGGGTGCTGGCGATAATTCGAGATTTGCCGTTTGTCTCAAGCCAGTATTTGAAAAAGCTGCGAGGTACAGACGGTATCTGGGAAGTGAGAATCGACGTGGGAAACGACACCTTTCGGATACTCGACTTTTTTGACAATGGCAATATCGCCGTTCTAACAAATGGATTTGCCGAAAAGACTCCGTCCAGTGAAATTAGGCTGGCTGCGCAAAGAAAGAACGAATATGAAAGACGAGAGGAAATGGATGACCTCGACAGAACAATTGCCGAATGGAAGCAACGAAACCCTGCCCTTGCGAACGAGTTCGGCGAAGGGTACGAGAACTTCAAGATCGGAGCGCTTTTTAAGGTTTCCCGGGAACATGCGGGCCTGACTCAGGAAGAGGTCGCCCGAAGACTGAATACAAAGAAATCCGCCATCTCTCGAATCGAGAATCACGCGGAAGATATTCGCCTGTCAACCCTGCAAAAATATGCAAAGGCGCTCGGCAAAAAGTTCAATTTTGAGATAATCTGATGGAAGAAGTTGTTAGTCGTCGCGACGCACACTTTTCAATGAACCGATTCGATATTTTTGTGAAGTTTGAATTTCCGCGTATATCTGAGCTCCCCAACCCTCCGACCGTTCAGGATTGCGCTCTTCGTGCTATCGAGGTGCTAGAATCGAAATCCAAACCGGACGACTACGCTATTGGCGACGACTATGGCCCTTACCTCACCCTCATATTTCGCAATCGCGAGTTTGACAGTCGCTTCAAGGCTCGCTTGGGCCACGAGCATTGAGCAGAAGATGTTGCCACAGATCGAAACCTCGCTAAATCGGAAGCGCGCCGAGATTACCGTGGGGGACACTATGCTCCCAAAAGTCAATGCCTAACCATGCAGTGCGCATCGAACCCGCCACCGTGCTCTGATTTATCGATGCTGTTTAGAAGCATGTTGTTTTAGCCATGCGAAAGCGCCGGCTGTCTTTCGCCAAACATTCCGCGCAAAGCTTGCGTATATTTTCGCTTCCTCCACAGAGCCAAGCTGGTAGCCATCGGGCAAGGTTGTTATTGGTTTGCGCGAAAGGAGATGTACTGGAACAAACGAGTTGTCTTCGATCGCTTTCTTCAGCTTTTTGTTCGCCTGTACCGTGGGTCCTTTCGATTTGAATGCATACAAAGCCCGATTAAAGGCTGAAAACGCACCAAAATCGTCCTTGTACATTGCTTCATACTTCTCAAACTTTGCGTCTTCACCGAGTTCGATCAGATAAACCATGAGATTATCTCGCACACCTTGATTATCGTTGGAATTCAACTCGATCATTTCTTCAAGGATTGCGACTGCGTCATCCACTCTGCCCATTTCGTACAGGCATTCTGAGCAGTACGCAAGACATCGCATAAACGGGCGCGTCTCGTGAAAACCCCAAAACATTCCTTTGTGTTCAGTCAGATAATTTCCGCCAAACACCCGTCGACCGATCGCAACGCCTTTTTCAAAGTATAACCGCGCAAGCTCTACCGAGTTTTCCACCGTGCCCAAATACTCATAGGCTTCGATGCAGTCCGGATCGAGTTCCAGAGCTATTTCAGCATTCTTCTTCCCCTTGGTTTTGGAAAGTTCATACGCATCGAATACCAGGTCTTGAGCTCGCTCTTTCGGACCCAGGTTTTCCGACGGGTTAGATGGCAATTCTTTTTCAACCAGACCGCTGAGAAAGTCCTTTAGATCGGCTTCCGAACTAAACTCCTGCGCCGCGAGCAGCCGGTGCAGGTCAGTCATCATTTTTTCATTGCTATTCATACTAGCGACACCTCGTTTGATCCCGGTAATACCATTCCTATTCGATGGCAATTCTCAAAATAGATTGGGTCATCATTCGAAAAGAATACTACCATCCCGATCCCCATATTAAACGTCCGGAACATTTCTTCGTCGGTGACATTGCCGAGTCGCTGGATGAGGCTGAAGATGGGTGGTTCGGGCCAGGAGCCGCGGTTTATTTCGACGGAGACGCCGTCGGGTAGGATTCGCGGGATATTTTCGAGAAAGCCGCCGCCGGTGATGTGGGCGAGGCCTTTAATCTTGCCGCTTTCGAGGAGCGGTTCGAGCTGCGGCAGGAAGGACGAGTGCGTGGCCAATAGCGCTTCGCCGACGGTGGTGCCGAGTTCTTCGACGAAATCAGAGGGTTTGTAGCCGCCGACCTCGAAAAAGAGTTTTCGTGCGAGCGAATAGCCGTTGGTCTGCAGGCCGGTTGACGGCAGGCCGAGGACGACATCGCCGGGGACTATTGATTTGCCATCGATGACCTTTGCTTTATCGACGACGCCGACGATAAATCCGGCGAGATCGTATTCGCCGGGCGGATAAAAATCAGGCATCTCGGCCGTTTCGCCGCCAAGCAGAACGCAGCCATTCTCGCGGCAAGCCCGGGCCATGCCTTCGACAACGGAAGCGGTCACGTCGGGTTCGAGCTTACCAGTCGCAAAGTAATCAAGGAAGAACAGCGGCCTCGCACCCTGCACCAGGATGTCATTGACGCAGTGATTTACCAGATCGGCACCGACCGTGTTGTGAATCCCCGTCTCAAACGCGAGCTTTAGCTTTGTCCCCACGCCATCGGCCGAGGCTACCAGTATCGGCTCAGCCATCTGTGGAAAAGCTGCGGAAAACATCCCGCCAAAGCTACCGATCTCGGTCAACGTGCGTTCATTAAACGTCGATCGAGCGTACTCGCGGATCTTAGCGACCGCGATGTTTGCGTTGTCAATAGAGACGCCTGCGTCGGCGTATGAGATCGACGTTGTCATTTCTGTTTATCGGCTTTGCCTTTGGAAGATATCGCAGCATCAGGTTCTTTGACGAGCTCAATTATGATCGTATCGCCCTCACGTCTCTGCAATACTTTCTGCCCAGCCACGATTCCCAACGTCTTCCTGATGGCAGCGGGAATCGTCAAGGTTCCCCTCGTTGATATCGTGACATCGTAGTTCATGTTGCTGATTATATCGCGTCGGCCGTTGAAACTCATTGACCAAACGGCATTCGACGTTTAGCAT
>JAGOWF010000178.1 GCA_018060305.1 Pyrinomonadaceae bacterium | reverse complement strand
CGCGGCCCGTTCGGGCGGCCCATGCGGTAAAACCAACCACGAGGAGATAACCGTGAGTTTTCAAAGAACAATTACCTTTCAAATTGCCTTGCTTTCCCTCTTGACCCTTTGCCTCTCGGCCGCGCTGACGGCGCAGGATCGAAGGGGCAATCCGACGC
This sequence comes from Pyrinomonadaceae bacterium, assembly GCA_018060305.1. Taxonomy (GTDB): domain Bacteria; phylum Acidobacteriota; class Blastocatellia; order Pyrinomonadales; family Pyrinomonadaceae; genus OLB17. The sequence goes on along the minus strand of JAGOWF010000178.1, from coordinate 5,770 downwards.
TTATTCTCGAAAAAGCAAAGCCCCGAATGGCGACCGCTGTCGGCAACAATCTCTATTGCGCCGGCTTTATCCAGACCGGCGCGATCAGTACCGTGAACAGCATTATCGGCGGACAGCACGAGGCTGACGGATATTTCTACGCCGAGAATGATTTTGTTTATATCAACATGGGCCGCGACAAGGGCGTGAGCGTTGGCGACATGTTCGCTGTCGTCAGGCCGCGCGGCTCTGTTAAAAGTGCGTGGACCGACAAGGACAACATTGGCTATTGGGTCCAGGAGCTCGGTGCCCTCGAGCTTGTGAACGTCAAAGACACGGTGTCGGTCGCACGCGTCGCATCGTCCTGCGACAATTTCCTGCTCGGTGATCTCGTCCAGCTTATCGAGAAGCGAGTCAGCCCAAAACATGATCCCCAGCCCGTATTAGATCTTTGGGCCGACCCCTCGGGCAAAGCTATGGGCCGCATCCTGATGTCGCGTGACGGGGCCGAAATGCTCTCGCGCGACTTTATCGCCTATGTCGATCTGGGTGCCGAGGACAATGTCGAGGCCGGTAACAAGCTTACGATCTTCAGGCCGCTCGATGACGGCAATCTGATGAAGCGGACGCAGAAGGAGTATCCGACCGGGCGCGATTACGGCTTCCAATCAGACGAATATAAGGGCGGAAAGTTCTCAAACCAGTCGTCGCGCAAGACCGGCGAACGAGCACAGGGAAGCCACATCACCACGCGCGAAGCCAAGGAGGGCCGTCCGCCGATCCGCAAGATCGTTGGCGAGGCCGTAGTGCTAAACGTCAAAGAGAAGACCGCAACCGTGGTTATCACGCGGACCGGACAGGAAATTCACACTGGCGACTGGGTCGAACTCCAGTAGGCAAACGCCAAACTCACAATGGAGATGTCACTGTTGCGACAGTGACATTTCCTTTTTTATTTGGACTATAAACGAGCGGACGGCCGTCGCCTCCGCCGTATCGGGAAAGATGCGCAGGAATTCCTCATAGTTTGCGATGGCATCATTCCAACGCTTTTGTCGCTCATATATCAGGCCTAATAGCTGGTAAATGACCATTGCGTCGGGCGCTCCCGAAAGCTGCTTGAGCGACTGTTTTAGGTTCTTTGCGGCCTCAGTATAAGCAGTATTCTCCAGTTCAAAATCGCCGCCGCCGCCGTAGCCTTCAGCCTTTTCCTTGTAGAGCAAGCCGAGCCCGGCGTATGCCTCCGGCTGAAAGCCCCGGCCCTCGGTGATCGCACGCTTGAACGCTGCGATCGCCTTTTCCTCTTCGCCGCCGTCCTTGTAGATTCGGCCCAGGACTGCCGATGCCTCAGCATAGCCGGGACGGAGCTTGCGGGCTTGGGCGATGGCCTTTTGAGCTTCCCCAAGGTCGCCCATATCGGCGAGCGTGCGGGCAAGAGCAAGGTATGCTTCGGGATATGCAGGCCTCTGGCGGACAGCCTTGCGATAGGCGTCCTCGGCCTTTTCACGATCAACGAGCGTCAGGCGTTCGGCCTCCTGGAAAGCAAATTCGGCCTCGTCGGTCGTCTTAACAAGGACGACCGCAATATCGCCACGACGGGCCGCCGTTACCGGCAGGGTTCGCTCCTTAAATCCGTCGGCCCGCACACGCAAGCTGTGCGCACCCGCGGCGATCGTTTTGATCTCCAGCCGGCCCGAGCTGTCCGTCTTGCCAAATCGGACACCGTCAACCCACACGACGGCGTTAGGTTCGGTCGTGATACTGATCGCACGGAATTGTGCCACCTGGCCATGAGCATAGCTAAGGGCCGACGCGATAAATCCGATCATCAGTGAATTGCGTAACATATCCTATTTTGACGGCCACCGGGACGCATTAGTTGTGCGCATTACCCGATACGCGAAAACTCGTCTGCCTCTGCGGCCGCTTCTCCCTCCTTATAGAACATCTTGATCAGCGGCGGAGCGATCAGCGTCGTAGCTACGGCCATAAATAGCACCGATGCAAAGAACTGCTGGCCGATAACGCCAAGCCCGAGACCGATCTGGGCGACGACGATCCCGACCTCGCCTCTTGGCACCATTCCGATGCCGATCTGTGCCATCTCGCGGCGGCTCAAGCCCCATGCGCCGAGCCCACAGCCAACAAATTTAGTCGCAACGGCCGCTAATGTAAGTACAACAGCAAACACTACGACCGAGGTATCTCGAAACACGGTCAGGCTAAGCTGCATCCCGATATTTACGAGAAAGAATGGCACGAGAAACTCCGCAACGCCGCTTGTCAGGCGGTGCATCTTTTCATTCTCCTCGGTCGCCTCGGCAAGCGCCATGCCGGCGAGAAACGCACCGATGATCGCCGCGATACCGACATAGATCGAGGCAACAGACAGCCCGAGGCACAGGATAAGGCCGAGTGTAAAGAACGGTCGGCCGAGCCGGAGCCGCTCGATCCAAGGGGCGAGCCGGTTGATCACGCGCGAGCCGACAAGGGCAACGAATGCCGTGAATAGCACGGCCGCACCGGCTGTTTTGGCAAGCCCCGTATAGCTCACGCTTCCCTGGCTGACGGCAGAGACGAGCGAGAGAATAATAAGCCCAAGGATGTCGTCGATCACGGCCGCGCCGAGTATTATTCTCGCCGTCACAGTGTCGAGCAGTCCCATCGACCCAAGCACCCGGGCCGTGATGCCGACCGATGTCGCCACGAGCGCCGCGCCGATGAACATCGCCTCGACAAACGAGCCGCCCCAAGCGACCGCAATAAAATAGCCGGCGACGAACGGCAGGATCACGCCCAGCACGCCAACGACCGTCGCTCGCAGCCCGACGGTGAAGATCGCCTGCGGCTTTGTCTCAAGTCCGACCGTAAAGAGCAAAAAGATCACGCCGATCTCAGCCAGAATGCCCGTGACCTCGCTCGGCGCGACCCAGCCGAGCAGCGAGGGGCCGACTATCACGCCGGCGAGTATCTCACCCACCACGGCCGGCTGTCGGAGCCGCTCGAATACCTCAGCCATCAGCTTCGCTGCGGCGAGCATGATGAAAAGGTCGAGCAAAACAGCAGCGTTCTCAACGCTGGCGGCCAGAACGATCGGCATATCGATAAACGTCTTTCAAATCATCTTACCAAAAATCGGCGGCCTTGATTTTTGCCGTCTCAAGGCTATAATCATTAGTTCGTGGCTGGGTAGCTCAGCTGGTTAGAGCGCGGGATTCATAACCCCGAGGTCGGGAGTTCAAGTCTCCCCCCCGCCACCATTCCAACCTTAATCCGTAGCTTCTAGTTCTTCTTCGAGACGTTGGCGTTCGTAGAGGTCGGCGTATTCGCCGTCTTGGGCGAGGAGTTCGTCATGCGTGCCGCGTTCGATGATGAGCCCCTCAGAGAGGACGCAGATCAGGTCGGCGTCCTTAATGGTTGAGACGCGATGCGAGACTATGAGCGTCGTGCGGCCGGTGCGGACGTCGCGCAGGTTCTGCAGGATCTTCTCTTCGGTGTAGGTATCTACCGCTGAGAGCGAGTCGTCGAGGATCAGTATCCGAGGATCGCGCATTACTGCACGCGCTATGGCCGTTCGCTGCTTCTGTCCACCCGAGAGCGTGATGCCGCGTTCACCGACAAGCTGTTCGTAACCATCGGGAAAGCCCTCGATATCATCGGCAAGGCCGGCTATCTCCGCGGCGGATCGGACAGACAGGGCAGAACCGCCCGCGTAAGCGGGTGGCACAGCGCCAAGCTGGTCTTCAACGTTGTAAATTGCTCGCGCTTCGCCACCTGCTGACGCAGGCGATTCCGCCTCGATGCCAAACGCAATATTCCTCGCCAGCGTATCGCTGAACAGAAACGTCTCCTGCGGCACAAAGCCGATCGCGCGGCGAAGTTGGGCGAGCGGATAATCACGCACGGGGCGGTCGTCGATCAACACGCTGTCGTCGGGAGCGTCCATCAAACGCGGGACAAGCGACACGAGCGTCGATTTGCCGCTGCCGGTCTTGCCGACGAATGCGACGGTTTGGCCCGCCGATATCTTCAAGTCGATATCGCGAAGAACAAAGCCATTAGCCACGGAGTTCACAGAGGGCACAGAGGGAATTTCTTTCGTCTCTGTGTCCTCAGTGGTCCCTGTGGCTGTCTTATAGCTAAAGCATAGATCGCGAAACTCAACGGCACCGCTGATCGGCGGCTGTTCAATTACACCGTCGTCATCGCGGATCGAGGGCTCAGCTTCGAGTATCGCATTGAATCTTTTCAACGACGCCGTGCCGCGTTGGTAGAGATTAACGACATAGCCCAACGCGATCATATACCAGATCATCCGCTGCAGATAGAGAATGAACGCCGTAAAATCGCCCGCCGTTATCTCGCCGCGGACGGCCATCGGCACGCCGACGGCGACGATGATGACAAAGCCCAGGCCGATAAAAAAGAACAGCATCGGCCGCATCGCTGCGGCGTATTTCACCAGCCTCAGGTTCTGCGTAGCATATTCGCGATTGAGGACCTGAAAGCGTTCGATCTCTGCATCCTCCTGCGCGTAGGCCCGCACGACGCGAACGCCGGTCAGATTCTCCTGCGCGCGGGCCGTGATGTCGGAAAAGAAACCTTGTATCTTCTCAAACCGCGTGTGTATCTGCCCGCCGAGGTATTTGACGGTCAGGCTCACGAGCGGCAGGGGGATCAGCATCAGCAGCGTGAGCTTTGTCGAGATGTTCAGCAATATCGGCAATGCGATGCACAACGCAAAGATCGCCTGAAAGCTATACAGGATCATCGGCCCGACGATCTGGCGAATGGCGCCGAGGTCATTTGTCGCTCGAGCCATCAGGTCGCCGACCCGGTTCTTGTGGAAATATTCGACCGGCTGATCGACGAGTGCGGCGTAAAAATCCTGCCGCATGTCAAATTCGATGTGCCGCGACGTATTGATCAGCAGCCGCCTTTGCAGGAAGAGAAAGACACCGCTGCCGACATTGATCGCCAGGATCACCAGCGGATAATAGACGACCTTATCCCATGTCACGCCGGCGTTCAGGTCGTCCACCGCCCGGCCGACCATAAACGGCACAAACAGCCCAAACGCCATCGACGCCGCAATGCAGCCGATACCGACGGCCACCGTGCCGCGATATGGCCTAAAGTAACGTGCGAATTTGCGTAACTGCTCCATTTAGATCAACCACATAGATACATAGAACACATAGGAAATGCTTTTGTTTCTATGTGTTCTATGTTCCTATGTGGTTCAAATCCTCGTATAGCTTGATAAGCCTGTGGCGATCAGCTTGCCTTCCTCGTTATGCGCTTCGGCCGAGACGGTAAAGATGCGTTTTCCCGCGCGGACGACCTTTGCCGTGCACGCTAAAGTGCCGCTCACATGCGGCCTAACGTAATGAACGGTCAGGTCGATCGTGGTTGTTACGTCGTCAATGCCGACGCGCGTGCGCACTGCAAACGCCATTGCCGTATCGACCAGTGTCGCGGTCACGCCGCCGTGCAGCACGCCGTTTGCCTGCCTGAGTTCGTCGCGCATATCGATGGCGACTGTGGCTTCGTCGGGCCGAAGATCGACCAGCCTCATGCCTATCATCTGCGAAAGCCGCATGCTGCTCAGGGCCTTCTCTGCTAACGCCCGATGCTCGGGGCTTATCTCTTGCATAACGCTCATTTGCTCACACGCCGGTAGCCCGCCGGCAACAGGAAGATACCGTCGTCAACGTCGAGTTTTACATTTCGCAGTTCGTAAACGAACATCGTCTCGCCGCCCTCGCTAAATTCCTGCCGCACCATCAGC
>JAGOWF010000177.1 GCA_018060305.1 Pyrinomonadaceae bacterium | reverse complement strand
GCCGCGGCAAGATATGCTCCGATGCTAATCAGGCCGCATACGCCGCCGACGCGAATCCAGGACAGACTAAGATCCGTTTGGTGTGCCATACGATTCCACTCCTCAGATTCCACGAGATGCCCAACGCCTGAGTTAAGCCGAACTGCGTAGTGGAAGCAAAATGTGGCACGCTTTTTTGTGCCGCATTTTGCTGGAACGAAGCGGTTTCGGCTTGAACGAATTGTTAGGGGGCGGGCTCGATATCAGCCAGCACCCATGGCACGTGAGTCTGAAACTCCAACTGGGAAACCGCAAGCCCAGCGAACGTCTCAGGCACTAAGCTGATATGACGGCTTAAGCCAACCTCGATGCCCGGTGCCAACTGCTGGTGCTGGATGACACCAGTACCGTCCTCATGTTCGTGTGCATCGGCTCCAGACACAATGCGGCCTACAAAATGGAACCACCCGCCAGTAAGGTAGAGTCCCGACGGCTCGCGGCACCAATGCATTAACTCCGCAGGCTTGGATGGGTCAATGCCTATGGAATCAGCAAGTGCGGTGAACTCAGGCGGGAACGTCCTGCCCATTGCGGCATTGAAGTTGCGGCATTGGTCGCATGAGCAATCCGTGCCGATCGGCAGCGACGCATAGGCATTGCGAGTTGCATCTAAGTCGCACTCGATATGCCAGTTGGCAACTTGCAGTCGCAACATTGTTTACAAGCCCCCTAACTTATGATTATCCCGAAACTTACTCGGTATAATACACGAGTTTCGTGTATTATCAAGAATTATTTCTTGATAAGCGCTCTGTGTCGGGGGGCGAATGGAACAAAAGCCTAAATTACTCGATCAAGTCCGGGCAGTGGCTCGGATGCGGCATTTGAGTCATAGAACGGAGGACGTTTATCACAACTTTATCAAGCGTTTCATTCTATTTCACAATAAGCGTCATCCGAATGAAATGGGTGCTGGGGAGATCTCGGAGTTTCTCTCGAATTTGGCAGTAAAGGAAAAGGTATCGGCGTCGACGCAGAATCAGGCGTTCTATGCCTTATTGTTCCTGTATCGCGACGTGCTGCAAATCGATCTGCCAAAGATAGAGGGCGTTCATCGTGCGAAGAGGCCGGAGCATCTGCCAACGGTATTCACCAGACTCGAGGCTAGGGCGATTTTGGATGTGCTTAATGGTGTGCCTTTTTTAGTTGCGAGTCTGCTGTATGGGTCGGGCCTGCGTCTGACCGAGGCTCTCCATCTTCGCGTTAAGGACCTCGATTTCGAGACAAGCCAAATCGTAGTACGCGACGGGAAAGGTGCAAAGGATCGAGTCACGTTGTTCCCGGTTTCGCTGCATGAACCGCTGGATAAGCATCTTGAGAAGGTGAAGCGCATTCACGAGGAGGACTGTAAGCGCGGTTTCGGAGCGGTCTGGATGCCGTACGCCCTGGACAAGAAATACCCGAACGCGGATCGCGAATGGAAATGGCAATACGTCTTCCCGTCATCAAAAATCTCTCCGACCCGCGAGGATGGTGTACCTCGGCGGCATTACACGTCCGAATCGACAATACAAAAAGGCGTGCGAGAAGCAATGAATCGAATCGGGATTACAAAGCATGGCAGTTGTCATACATTTCGGCACAGCTTTGCTACCCACCTGCTCGAGGACCATTACGACATCCGCACCGTTCAGGAACTGCTGGGACATAAAGACGTGAGAACCACGCAGATCTATACACATGTACTGAAGAACAAGAATTTTGTGCGCAGCCCGCTGGATGATTGAGAGCAGGCTGAGGGCCGCACCATTAATTTTCGTTTTAGTTCTGGTCGGCGGTGCGTTTGGTCAGGCGGTTTCGCCTGCGGCGGCCGTAGAATTGGGGTCGCAGACGGCCAAGGGCGGGTTTCGGAACGAGGATGAGATTCGGGATAAGTTTAATGGCTGGAAGACGGACGAGGATGCGAAAGGGTGGCTCGTCGCGATGAAGTATGAACTCAGTGCCATTGAGAATGTCTTCGCGGCCAAGCCGCACGGTGAGAAGGCGGACGTTGAGGTGCGTGTGAGGACGAGGGCCGGTGAGAAGGTGGAGGGCATCTCGATCAAGCTGGTATCAAATCCCAACGGCTTTAATCAGATCGACAAGCGGTGGCTGGCGACCTATGCAAAGATGTGGCGGATGCCAAGCGATGTCGTCAACGCTTTGAAATACTTCGTTGGCGAAATGCCTCCGGTCAAAACGCAGGCTGGCAGCCTGCGGTCCGACACTAGAATGTATCTCAACGAACTAACGCAAGACTCGCAAAAAGCGGTCGTGGATTTTTTTGCTGCAAATAGGGACGAGATCGTTTCCGATCTGTTCAAGGGCGACGGAACACATGCTGCATCGTGGTTCATGGTGGCCTATAAGCCTGCGGTAAACACGCGGTGGACGCTGCGAAACACCGGCGATGTGGTCAAATTTTACGGTGAGGGCAAAGTCGAGATCACTCGTGCGGGCAACCTCAAGATCGGCCGCATCACGATGCAGCGAAAAGGCGGCGACGGCGGCCGCGCAACGGCCAAGATGCTGCAGTTCAAGATAAATCCCGCTCAGTTGTTTGACGCGCAATGAGATTCTCCAAACAGCAGGTTATCGGCGCTCTCCTTCTTTTGGCACTTATTCTCGTAGTGGGTCTTGCCCGGTCATTCCTCTTCTAACTGCCTAATATTGCTTCGTGTTAGTCTGATTCTCGTGTCTCAGCGTATCTATGCCATTGCCGGGCCGACGTGTTCTGGTAAGACGGCGCTTGCGGTGAAACTCGCGCTAAAATTCGGCGGCGAGGTTATCAATTTTGACTCAGTCCAGATCTATCGCGGAATCGAGATCGCAACTGCCAAGCCGACCGTGGATGAGAGAAGTGGCGTGCCGCATCATCTGATCGATTATGTCGATCCGAATGTGAATTATACGTCCGCTGACTGGACACGCGATGCGACGGCGAAGATCGTGGAGGTCGAATCAGGGGGACGGACGCCTATTCTCGTCGGCGGAACTGGATTTTATTTGCGCACTTTGAGACAGCCGTTGTTTGACAGCCCAAAGACAGATGAAACGCTGCGTGAGCGGTTGCGACAGATACAGTCACGGCATGGGGCAGAGCACCTGCATAGATTACTTGAAAGAGTTGACCGGGACGCTGCGCTGAAGCTCGAACGGCGCGATTATGTCCGCGTGATCCGGGCCCTTGAGGTGTTTTTTCAGACCGGCGAGCGGATCAGCGAAAAGCAGCCGCTGAGGGCCGAGCCGCCGGAGTTTGCGTCGCGAATCAGGCTTTTTGTCTTGAACCCGCCGCGGGACGAGCTTTATGAAAAGATCAACGCTCGCACCGAGGCGCATTTTGCGGCCGGACTCGTCGAGGAGGTGAAACAATTGCGTGCGGCTGGCGTTAGAGACGATACAAACGCGTTAGGAGCACACGCCTATCGCCGCGTATGCGAATTTTTGCGGGGTGAACGCAGTCTGGAGTCTGCTATCGAACAGTCAAAACAAGACGTTCGCAATTACGCTAAGCGCCAATTGACATGGTTCAGGCGGGAAAAAGACGCCGTTTGGCTCGATGGATTTGGGGCCGACGCAGCCGTGCAGGAACGCTTTTTGTGGCTTACCGAGGCGAGATGATTGTCGATGTCGTTTTATCTGCTATAATGTTGAAAAAAATATAATCTTTTTAAGGGAGGATCATGGAAAAGCAGGCTGCCCAGAACATTCAGGATGCCTTTTTGAACTCGGCCCGGCGTGAACGGGTCAATGTAGTCATTCACCTGCTGCAGGGTGCCACGGTCGCCGGACGGATCAAGAGCTTTGACAAGTTCTCCGTCCTCCTCGATGTTGGCGGCCCTGATGTGTTGATATTCAAACATGCGATCTCCTCAATATCACACGAGCGTCGCCCCGCGGCGACGCCTCCGGCCAGTTGAAGAAAGGTAGATTTATCACTCTCGAGGGGATCGACGGCAGCGGCAAATCCACACAGATGGTAATGCTGGCTGCCACCGTGCGTGAACTCAGCTACGAGGTCGTCACGACCTGTGAGCCGGGCGGAACGCCGTTGGGAAGGGCATTGCGAGCGGCATTCCTGGAGACGACCGAAAAGGTCGCGCCGATGGCCGAACTGCTATCGTTCGCCGCCGACCGTGCCCAGCACGTCGAGCAGTTGATCAAACCATCGCTCGCTGCCGGCAAGATCGTTATCTCAGACCGCTATGCGGACGCGACCTTGGCCTATCAGGGTGCGGGCCGCGGCTTTCCGCAGCACAAGGTCAACCAGGTGATCGCACTCGCGACCGGCGGACTAGAGCCTGATCTGACGTTGTTCTTCGACATTCCTGTCGAGACCGCGATCGAGAGAATGTCGGGTCGCGACGAAAGCCACACAAAGCGGAACCGAATGGACGATGAAACTGCCGAATTTTACTCTCGCGTCCGCGACGCTTACCTCGGGATCGCCGCCCGCGAGCCCGACCGCTTTAGGGTGATCGACGCATTAGGCATGCCGGATGAGATCCACAAACGGGCGGCTCGCGTCGTTCTGGCATTACTCGATGTTTAGCCATCTCATAGGAAACGAGCAGGTCAAGCAACGCTTGCGGCATTTGCTGACGGCCGGGCGGTTGCCTAATTCGCTGCTGTTTGCGGGTGACGATGGCGTTGGGAAACAGGAGTTCGCACTTGAGATAGCGAGGTTCTTTGTATGTCGGAGGCCGTCTGGCGACGCGCCCTGTGGTGTTTGTTCTGCTTGCACTCGGGTCGGGGGTTTTGTAATACCGCCAGAACCTACGGATAAGAACAAGGACGAGTTCAAGAAAGTGTTCGTCGGGCAACATCTCGATGTAGGCAAAGTCGTCAAATATAAACGAACAATCCTTGTCGATTCGATTCGTGACCTCGAACGCAACGCAAACTTTCAGCCCTACGAGGCGAAAGCCCGATTCTTTATCGTAGATGAGGCGGACGCAATGAACGCCGAGGCATCGAACGCATTGCTAAAGACGCTCGAGGAACCGGCGCCGACGTCATATATTTTTCTCTTGACATCGCGGCCGGATGCTTTGCTGCCAACCATTCGCTCGCGCTGTCAGATGCTGCGATTTGCACCGGTCGAGATCGAGGCGATCGAGCGGTTCCTGATCGACGAGCATACATTCTCGCACGATGAGGCACGGCTCGCAGCTCGGCTATCGAGAGGCAGTGTAGGCAGGGCATTGGCGATCAGGGTCGAGGAGTTTCGCGAGCAGCGGGCCAAGATGATCGAAGTTGTTCGCAATGCCATTACGACGGCCGACAACGCGGCGATGATCCGCTTCTCCGAGGGGCTCAGCGATGCAAAGAACAAAGAACGGTTTGAGGAAAATCTTGATATCCTCGAATCGGTCATTCACGATGTGTGGATGCTGCGGCACGGCGGAGAATTGTCGCGGATCGTCAACAGCGATATCGCCATCGGGATTTCGGAGATGGCAGAACGAGCCGGCCGAGCCGACCTTCCGTCATGGCTCGCGGCCATTGAAGAGCTTCGGCGGAATCTGGCCGTGAATATCAATCGCCGCGTCGCGACCGACGCGTTATTCACTACGATGGCCGCGGGCACGGGTTGAATAGGATGCATGTGCAGGAGAATTTTCCCGGATTCAGCGTTTCGCCGACCATCGAGCGGATAACGGCAGCCGTGGCCGTTCTGGGCGGGGCGTCGGGGGCCGCCTATGTCGCTGCGTTCGATCCGGCGAAGTCCACGTTTTTCCCGGTCTGCCCACTGTATGCGATGACCGGCTTTGCGTGTCCCGGCTGTGGGTTGACGCGCGGTTTTCACGCGCTCTTTCACGGCGACGTCATTCCGGCGCTCGACTTTAATCTGCTTGTGCCGTTCTGGGCCCTGATCTTCGGGTATGTCGGCGTGTCGCTAATGCTGACTGCCATTCGCGGCCGCGGACTGCCGATGTGGCCGAC
>JAGOWF010000176.1 GCA_018060305.1 Pyrinomonadaceae bacterium | reverse complement strand
TGATCCGTCGAGCAGTCGCTCTTCGCTTTCCATCTGAATGAGTGTAGCCAATCGCAAGCGCACCGCCAAGTTGGAATGATCCAGCGATCGCCACCCGTTGCCGAAGCCCGACCGTAAGGGAGGGCGATACACTTAGCGTTGAGTGCATCGCCCTTGCTCACGCGCGGGCTTTCGCAACGTATTGTGTAAGTGGTGGCGATACACGGCGTTGAGTGTATCGCCCTCGCTCTCGAGCGGGCTTTTGCAATGTCTGCTTGCGATTTTGTGCGAACAGAGATAACCTAAAATCCCGTGGAGCAACGCGGGCAAAATCCCCAACAAAATGTTATCGCGATAGTCCCTGCACGGTACGCCTCCTCGCGTCTGCCGGGCAAGATGCTGCGTGATATCGGCGGCAAGCCGTTGATCGTACGTACGCATGAACGGGCGGGTTTGGCTCGGAGTGTGTCACGTGTGATCGTTGCTACAGACGACGAGCGGATTCGTGACGTCGTGATCGCAGCCGGCGGCGAGGCGGTGATGACATCACGCGACCATCAGTCCGGCAGCGACCGTATCGCAGAGGTTGCGGCGACGCTACCGGCCGGCTCAATTATCGTTAATGTTCAGGGTGACGAGCCGTTGATCGCACCAGAGACCATCGACCGAGCCGTCGAGGCGTTAGTTGCCGATGCGTCGGCGGATATGGTGACCGTTTGCGAGCCGATTACCGATCTGCGGTCCGAATTGCTCAACGGAAATGTCGTAAAAGTCATCGTCGGTGATGATGGCTACGCCCTACATTTTTCACGTTCGCCGATGCCGTGGCCGCGCGCGGCGGCCGAGCGTTTTGGCGGTGACCCGAACAAGGCGATAGCGAACGAGCCGGAGCTGTTGTCGATATTTCGCAAGCATACAGGGCTTTATGTTTATCGACGCGAGTATTTGCTGGAATTCACGAAAATGCCGCCGACACGGCTGGAGCAGATCGAGATGCTCGAACAACTGAGGGCACTTGAGAACGGTGCGAGGATCAGGGTTGTCGATGCTGTCGCGGCCTCGATCGGTGTAGATACGGAAGATGACCTGAAGGTGGTCGAGCGTCTGCTGGCCGACGGCAAGGTTTCTTCAGTTAGTAGTTGATAGTTAGACGTTTGTAGTTATGAGCGATTGGGTTGGGATTGCGTTCTTTGTGCTGCTGATCGTCGGGGCGATTGTTGGCTTGCGGGTGCTGTCGCGGCCGCAGACGCGGACGGCGGAGGAATTTGAACGGAATGCGGCTGAGGGAACAACGGCATTGGGCGCAAGCATGAATGCACTTCAGCAGTTGATGAATCCTGAGGCGGCAAAGTCGAAAGAAGTCATTACACAGATGAAAGAAGGGCGATATCAGAACAAGAAGCGTGAAGGGAAGGCGGATGGGGAGGAATAGGTGTTAGGTTTTAGGTATCAGGTGCTTTGCTGGGCTAATAACACCTAGCCCCTAGAACCCAATCCCTCGGAGACGACTATGACCAAATACATTTTTGTAACAGGTGGCGTGGTATCGAGTTTAGGCAAGGGGCTGGCGGCTTCGAGTATTGGGTGCTTGCTCGAGGCACGCGGGCTATCGGTGCAGATGATGAAGCTCGATCCGTATATCAACGTGGATCCGGGCACGATGTCGCCGTTTCAGCATGGCGAGGTCTTTGTGACCGATGACGGGGCAGAGACGGATCTCGATCTTGGGCATTACGAGCGGTTTACGCATGCCAAGCTGTCGCAGGCCAATAACTGGACGACGGGGCGCATTTATCTGTCGGTCATTGAAAAAGAGCGTCGCGGCGATTATCTCGGCAAGACGATCCAGGTGATCCCGCACATCACCGACGAGATCAAGGCTGCCGTCCGGAAGGTCGCTGAGATGCACATGCCCGACGTGTTGATCGTCGAGATCGGCGGCACCGTCGGCGATATCGAATCGTTGCCGTTCATGGAAGCGATCCGTCAGATCGGCAACGAAGAGGGCCGCAATAATGCGATCTTTGTCCACGTCACGCTCGTCCCGTTCATCGCCGCGGCGGGCGAATTAAAGACGAAACCGACGCAGCATTCGGTCAAGGAACTTCGCGAGATCGGCATCGCGCCTGACATTTTGCTATGTCGTTCTGAAAGGCCGCTGCCGGTTGATCTGCGAAAGAAGATCGCGCTGTTTTGTAACGTGCAGGAAGGCGCCGTTATCTCAGCGCTCGATGTAGATACGATCTATGAGGTGCCGCTCGCCTTTCACGAGCAGGGGTTGGATGACCTGATCCTGGGCAATCTGCATCTGACCGAGCAGTTTCCGAACGCCGATCTAAAGAGTTGGCGCGATCTGGTCGCGACGATCAAGGAGCCGACGGCCGGGGCGGTCCGAATCGCTATCGTCGGCAAATATGTCGAGCTCGAGGATTCATACAAGTCGCTTCGCGAGGCGCTGACGCACGCGGGCGTCGCGAATAACCTACGGGTAAACGTGTCGTGGCTAGAATCGGAAGATCTGATGAAGGACGATTATGAGAATCAGCTTCAGGACTTCGACGCGGTGCTCGTGCCCGGCGGTTTTGGTAAACGCGGCATTTCGGGAATGCTGCGCGCGATCAAATACGCGCGAAAATCGCAGACGCCGTATTTTGGAATTTGTCTCGGCATGCAAACGGCCTGTATCGAATTTGCCCGCAATGTCGCGGGCCTGCGCGACGCGGACTCGACCGAGTTTAACGAGGAGACGCCGTTTCCGATCATTTTCAAACTGCGCGACCTCGTGGATGTCGATGAACTCGGCGGCACGATGCGGCTGGGCGAATGGGCGTGTGAGCTAAAAGAAGGCTCGCTCGCTCGCGACGTATATTCCGGCGCGGCCGAGATCGGCGAGCGGCATCGGCATCGGTATGAGTTCAATCCGGAATACCGATCAGTTTTGGAGAAAGAAGGCCTTGTCTTCAGCGGCATCTCGCCGGACGACAAATTCGTTGAGATGGTCGAGTTGCCGCGAGGCAAACATCCGTTTTTTATCGCCTGTCAATTCCATCCTGAATACAAGTCAAAGCCGCTCGCGGTGCATCCTCTCTTTGATTCCTTCGTCAAGGCCGCTTGGGAGAACAAGCTAAGGAGCGAGAACCTCGAGCACGACGTGGCGAGCGACAAACAGATCGAGATGCCCGAGCGCTCCGAGGTCGTGACGGGAGAATAAGAGGAAGAATTAGCCACGGATAACACGGATAGGCACGGATCACGAACTTTATTTTCTCTGTGTTAATCTGTGTGCATCCGTGGTTTCGCTTTTTATGCAGCCTTTTGATATCGGAAGTGTTAAGTTTGGCGACGGTGAACTTGCGATCATTGCGGGGCCGTGTGTTGTGGAGTCGTCTCAGCACGCGCTGTTCATGGCGCAGGAGATCAGCGATATTTGTAAGCACGTTGGGCTCGGCCTGATCTATAAATCATCGTTTGACAAGGCCAACCGAAGTTCGAGCGACAGCTTTCGCGGTGATGGAATGGAGTTTGGCCTCAATGTGCTGCGGCAGGTCAAGGATGAGGTCGGCGTGCCGGTCGTCACGGATATCCATGAACCGTGGCAGGCTGAGAATGCCGCTGAGGTTGCGGATATCCTGCAGATACCCGCGTTTCTCTGCAGACAGACAGACCTGTTGGTCGCCGCGGCAAAGACGGGCAAGGCCGTGAATGTAAAAAAGGGACAGTTCCTTAGTCCGTGGGACGCAAAGAATATTGTCGAAAAACTACAGGCTGTCGGCTGTGACAAAGTTCTGCTCACCGAGCGCGGGGCGAGCTTTGGATACAATAATCTCGTAGTCGATCTAAGGTCGTTTCCGGTGATGCGTTCGTTCGGGGTGCCGGTCGTATTTGACGTTACGCACAGTTTGCAGCTTCCGGGCGGCCTTGGAAAGGCAACGGGCGGCCAAGCCGAATTCATCGAAGATTTTGCCCGCGCGGGCGTAGCTTGCGGTGTTGATGCAGTCTTTATGGAGGTGCATGACGATCCGGCGAACGCGCCGAGCGACGGGCCAAATCAGCTTCCATTGGGCCGTTTGGAGAATTTACTGGTCAAGTTAAAAGAGATCCATGCGATCGTTAACAACTGAACGACGGATAGTGAGGTCCTTGCCGATGAAACACATAATAGTCATCATTGCCATTGCGGTCGCCGTCCTGGGCTGCGATATCTCAAGATTTGCGTCGAACAGCGGCGGGAATAACGCCAGTAGCCCGACAGCGTCTCCGACGGCTCCGTCACCGGTCACTTCGCCATCGGCAGAGGCGTCGCCGGCTGCTCCTTCGTTTATTTCTATCTTAGCGAAGTCGGCCGGAAAGTATCCCGCAGATATCAAGCTGCTGAAGATACCTGAACTTCGCGACCGGCTGAAGAAATTGGTGGGCAGGGACTTTGCCGATCTCGAGAGCCACTGGAATGTTGAGTCGCCGATAAAGATAACCGACGGTATCTTCAAGGCGAGCGCATGCGAGGCCCATAACTGCGGGCCAAACACCTACTTCATTTTTGTCGATCTCAAGAAGAACAACATTAACGTCTATCATATTGAGGACGATGTCACGAAAGACTATTTCGAGTCGGGCAAGATAGAGCTTCCGGCGGGGTCGCTGGAGTTCTGACCACATGGTCGGCTCCCGACGAATTGAATATGAGAACTATTAGAACGGCCGTGGCCGGCGTGTTTGCGGTTTGCTTTGCAGGTTCTGTAATGGGCCAAGACGCGGCCCGGCCGTCTGCCACGTGGCAGGTGCAAAAGTACGATATCGAAGCGGCCATACCGGCGGGCGCAGCCAGATCGATCCCGATCCGAGCAAAGCTGAGCCTGAAGAATGTTTCGCCGCGCCCCGCGACGACCTTAACGCTAAGGATCTCACCGTCGGCCGAGATCACGGCCGTAAAACTCAATGACGCCATTGCGGACTTTTCAAAGAACGAAGAGAAGATAAATTCGGCGATCAGCCTGCAGCGCATCTCTTTGAGGCCCGGATCCATTGCATCCGGAGGATCCTTGACCGCCGTCGTCGAGTACAAATTGAATCTTAAAGAGAACAGCGGACTCGCGTCATTGACGGAAAATGGCGTCCACCTGCTGCCCTTATCGTTTTGGTATCCTACGCCGAATAGTTGGTTTTTTACGCAAGGCGCGGATCGTGCCCCGATGCGACTGAAGGTGAATTCGGCGGCCGGCTTCTCGGTGACGTCGTCCGGGGCTGAGACGGGCGGCGCGTTTGAGGACAAGACTCTGGCCCAACCGTTCTTCGTCGCAGGAAGTTGGGACGCAGCGGCCTTGAGCGGCGTCTCTGTCCTGTCGCCAAAGGGAATCGGCCCGGACGGACAAAAAAGGGCCGCAGAGGTGGCTGCTCTATTTTCCGATGCCCGAAGTTTCATGGCCGAGTTTCTCGGAAAGGCCCCTGACGCGCCTCTGCGGATCGTGGCGACCCGGCGCGGGGCGGGATTTACGGGAAGCGGCACTGTTTTGCTTGACGAAGCGGTCTTTCGACGTTCGGGCGTGGATTCTGCGGCCGTGATGAATATCGCAGAAGCCGCTGCACGGTTGTGGCTGGGGAACTCGATTGCCATATCCGGCGACGGCTATGGAGTTATCAGTGAGGGAATGGCCCGTTACCTGGCGTCCCAATTTATCGAAAGCAAGTTTGGAAAGGATGTTGCCGACATCGAACGCCTGCGGCAGCGCAACTCGTATGCGAGCGTCTCGAAACGCGATGCTCCGATGAGCACGGTGTCGCCGCTGGACGACTATTACTATCCTGAGGTCGCCAATAAAGGGGCGATGACGTGGCGGATCCTCGCGAAGCGCCTCGGGGCGAATGAGTTTTGGGCCATCGTCCGGGCGAATATGCAGGACGGCGACCTGAGCGCTTCGGAGCTGCGGTCGGCTTTCGTTTCGCAAAAGCCGTTAGTGGATGCACTTTTTGATCAGGTGACCGAGATGAACCTGCTGGTCGGCCTGCC
>JAGOWF010000013.1 GCA_018060305.1 Pyrinomonadaceae bacterium | reverse complement strand
GGAAGGGCGAAACACACAACACGACGGTGAGTGTATCGCCCTTGCTCACGCGCGGGCTTCCGCAACGGCTACGATCGTTGCGACGGGCCCGCTCACATCAGATGCTTTGACGGCAGAGATCATGAAGATCACGGGCGACGATCAATTGTATTTTTACGACGCGATCGCGCCGATCGTGGCGGCGGATTCGATAGATATGTCGGTGGCGTTCAAGGCCGCGCGGTATGGCAAGGGCGGCGATGATTATATCAACTGCCCGATGAACCGCGAGGAATACGCCGTGTTTTACGAGGCGTTGGCGAGGGCAATTTCGGTGCCGGTCAAGCGGTTTGAATCGACGCAGTGGTTTGAGGCGTGTTTGCCTTTGGAAGAATTGGCCCGTCGCGGCGTTGATACTTTGCGATACGGGCCGATGAAGCCTAAAGGCCTATATGACCCGCGAACGGGCGCCGAGCCGTATGCCTGTGTCCAACTCCGTCAGGAGAATCTGATGGCCGATGCCTATGGGATGGTCGGCTTTCAAAACCATCTGAAATACGGCGAGCAGGCGAGAGTTTTGCGCCTCATCCCCGGTCTTGCGAACGCTGAATTCCTCCAATTCGGCCAGATCCACCGCAACACATTTATCAACTCTCCAAAGATCCTGAACGAAACGCTTGCGACGCGCACAGATCCGCATCTCTTCTTCGCCGGCCAGATCACCGGCGTCGAAGGCTACGTCGAAAGCGTGGCGACAGGCTGGCTCGCGGGCATCAACGCCGTCCGCGTATTACGCGATGAGCCGATGCTTACGGCCCCGGTCACATCCGCGACCGGAGCACTTTGCCGTTACGTATCAAACGTCGAGACAAAAAACTTTCAGCCGGTGAATATTACTTTCGGGTTATTGGAACCATTGCCCGTCGAGCTGCGAAAAAAACACCGCAACAAACGCGAACGGCATATGGTGCAGGTCGAGCGGGCTTTGAAGGCTTGGGACGAATGGCTGGGAGCGCACGCGTCCACCGTCGCAGAAACGCATGCGGGCAAGGTGCCCGCGTTCCGACGCGTTGTGTGCTTTCTCTAATAATGTATGGAACCAACAACCGTATTGATCATTTTGGCGATCTTCATCGTGGCCGTGATGTATTCGTCGGTCGGGCATGGCGGGGCGTCGGGGTATTTGGCGGTGATGGCTTTTTTTGCCGTCACGCCCGAGCTGACGCGGCCGACGGCGTTGGTGCTTAATCTGTTTGTGGCGTCGATCGGGACGGTGCAGTTTTGGCGTGCCGGGCATTTCAAATGGAACACGTTTTGGCCGTTTGCGCTCACCTCGATACCATTCGCCTTTATCGGCGGGATGATAAAGCTGCCGACGAATGCGTATCGCGTCGTTCTGGGCCTTGTGTTGCTGTTTGCGGCGTTTCGGCTGGCGTGGAAATTTGCTTCGGACGATAAGGAGGTCAAGCGGCCTCACCTCGCGATGGCTCTCCTGATCGGCGCTGCAATGGGCCTGCTGTCGGGGCTGGTCGGCGTGGGCGGCGGCATTTTTCTTACGCCCGTGCTGCTGCTGATGCACTGGTCCGAGACGAAAACGGCGGCGGGCGTTTCGGCGTTGTTCATTCTCGTAAATTCCGCATCGGGCCTTGCGGGCAACTACGCGCAGGTCAGCGTGCTGCCGGGCGAGGTTTGGTTTTGGATCGGCGCGACCGTGGCCGGCGGCATGGTCGGCTCGACGCTCGGAGCGAAGAAATTTGATTCGCTAACGCTGCGGCGCGTGCTGGCCGTCGTGCTGGTATTGGCGGCGGTTAAGCTAATCGTTGTCTAATGTCGGACCGCAGGCTGCCAGCCTGCATGTGACGTGACGAGAGACGAGGTGGCCTCACCAGGGCTGAGTTAAG
This sequence comes from Pyrinomonadaceae bacterium, assembly GCA_018060305.1. Classification (GTDB taxonomy): domain Bacteria; phylum Acidobacteriota; class Blastocatellia; order Pyrinomonadales; family Pyrinomonadaceae; genus OLB17. The sequence continues at coordinate 16,633 of JAGOWF010000013.1, read as the reverse complement.
AAAAACGACCGCAGGCTGGCAGCCGTCGCTCCGACGGGGCAGGCATATTTATCGCAGGTTCTGTAATCCAATAGTTCGGTTCAATGCGTTGGCGGTCACTATTCTTTCTTTTAGCGTTTTTCGCGTGTTTCGCGGGCAATTCCCCCGCGCAGTCCGGCAGGTCAAAGCCGTCGCCCACGCCGACGCCGCGATCGATCAGCGGCCCGTCGGTAGCGACGGGCCCTCAGACGACGCCCACCCCGACGATCGCCGCATCGCCTCAGACAAAAAAGCAGGATGACGATATTATCAAAGTCGATTCTGTTCTGGTCCCGATACCTGTCCACGTGACCGAACCCGACGGCCGGCCTGTGCGTACGCTTAAGCTCGGTGATCTTGAGCTAAAAGTCGATGGCAAACGCGTTGAGATCGCCGAGTTGGTCAGGTCAGAGTTGCCGATACGGCTGGCGATGCTATTCGACAATTCATCGAGTGTTCTGATCGCTCGCGAGTTTGAAAAAGAGGCAGCGGTTCGATTTTTCAAACGCGTCATTCGCCCAGATCGCGACATGGCGGCGCTGTTCTCGGTTGCCGATTACACGCGGCTCGAGGAGCCGCTGACGCGCGACATATCGCTGTTGGCGCGTGCGATAGACCTGTTCCCCGAGCCAAAAGGCGCGACCGCGCTGCTCGATGGCATCATCAAGGTAGCCGAATATCTTAAATCCACTAACGGCCGCCGCGTGATCGTGATCGTGTCCGACGGCGAGGATACCTACAGCGACCTCAGGACGATGCTCGACGACGTGGTGCGCTCGCTGCAAGTTAGCGATTGCCAGGTGTATGTCGTGCGGACAAAAGATTTTGAGAATATGAAACGCACCGGCCTTCGCGCCGGCAACGCCAACATCCGCACCCTCGCCGCCGAACGCCGAATGCTCGAGATCACACAGCAAACCGGCGGCGCCGTCTATTCGCCCATCAACGAAGACGAGATGGGCGAGGCATTCACCCAGATCGCCGCCGACCTGTCGGAGCAATACGTGCTCAGCTACTACCCCGAGGAAGACGCGAGCAAACCGGGCGAATTTCGCACGATCGAGGTCACGGTCAAGGGAAAAGAAAAACTCACCGTGCGGGCGAGGAAAGGATATTATGTTCCGAAGAGGTGACCCGTCGGACCGCAGGCTGCCAGCCTGCGTGTCTTCGTTCTAAACATGCCAACCCTCCACGACTGGATAAAAAAGAATCCCGAATCCGATTGGAAATCCAGAGGATATCTGCCACACCTTGACGGCCGCGACGTCGTCCAGTTTATTACCTATCGACTTGCCGATTCTCTCCCGAGAGATTTCCTGACAAAACTGAAGGCCCAACTCGACCGCGAACAGATCACTGAGATCGAATATCACCGGAAAGTGGAGCAGTATCTTGATCTCGGACAAGGCCCAACGTACCTTCAGAAACAGGCTGTAGCGGCGATCATCGAAGGAAATCTGCTTCGATTCGACGGGATCAAGTACGTCTTGCTTCACTGGGTTCTAATGCCGAATCACGTTCATCTCTTACTCAAGATATTGAAGGGTTATTCTCTTGCTCAGGTCGTGCATTCCCTAAAATCGTATACCGCGAACCAGGCCAACCGAGAGTTGGGCCGAGCAGGCCGATTCTGGAGCATTGAATATTACGACCGGTTCATTCGGGATGGTCGACACTATGCGAACGTAGTGAATTATATTCACGCAAATCCTGTTAAGGCGGGTTTGTGCGGGACGACGAAGGACTGGGCGTTTGGTTGCGCGAGGCTCCATGATTAAGGTCTTGGGTCGGAACGCAAGTCGCCAGCCTGCGTGTGACGTTTGAAGGCGGCAACGCTGGCGTGCCGACACGAATAAGGACACCCGCGATCGTCGCCTAACATCACGGGTATAAAAAAACGACCGCAGGCTGGCAGCCTGCGTTCCGACATCGGCATGGATAAACTGCAACCGAAGGCTGGTGGCCTGCGTTCCGACGTTTCGGACTTCCTCCAGCATCTCAAATACGAGCGTAATGTCAGCCCGCACACGCTGCGGAATTACGCGTCGGATCTGGGGCAGTTTCAGCAGTTTCTGTTTAATGTCGAAAAGCGCGACGACGTGCCGGTCGGCGAGATCGACCGGCTGACGATACGCGAATGGATGGCGGGGCTGCACGGGCGTAACAAGAAGACGTCGGTCGCGCGCAAATTGGCATCGCTTCGCACCTTTTTTCAATTCCTCGTTCGCGAGGGCAAGCTCGAATCGAATCCCGCAAAGCTCGTCGCTACGCCAAAGATCGAGCGAAAGCTCCCCAACCACCTGTCGATGGAGGACGCCGTGCGGTTCATAGAGACGCCGGACGTAAACACCGACCTCGGCCGCCGCGATAGGGCGATACTCGAATTTTTGTACGCGACGGGCATTCGCGTCGGCGAGCTTGTGAATATCGACCTCGGCGACGTGGATTTTCGCGAACGAATGGTCCGCGTCACCGGCAAACGCAAAAAACAGCGGATCGTCCCCTTCGGCGAGCCCGCGGCACAGGCCGTGATGCTCTACCTCGAAACGACGCGCGGCGGATTCCTCGCCGGTGCCCCCGAAGCCGAGCGAACAAAGGCCCTCTTCCTCCACCGCCGCGGCGGCCGTCTGACGACACGTAGCGTTGGCCGCATGATCGACAAATACATCCGCCACTGCGCCGACATCCACGACATCTCGCCGCATTCATTGCGGCACACTTTCGCCACGCACCTCCTAGACCAGGGCGCCGACCTGCGCGACATACAGGAACTCCTAGGCCACGCGAGGCTCTCGACCACCCAGATCTACACACAGGTTTCGATGGAAAAGATGATCGAGGTGTATGATAAAGCTCACCCGAAAGCGTGATATCACTCGCTAGGTCGTCACGGAGACTTTGACTCCCAAACCCTGTAGAACTTTAAGAATCGTGTCATAACGCGGCTTCGCTCCGGGGGCGAGAGCTTTATAGAGACTCTCGCGGCCCAATCCTGTACTCTTGGCAATGCCCGCCATACCGCGTGCTTTTGCGACATCTGAGATCGCGGCGAGAAAGACGTCTGGATTCTCGTCCTCAAGCGCGGCGGTTAGGTACTCCGCTATTGCTTCTTCGCTGTCCAGATATTCTGAGGCATCAAATCTCGTTAACTTCGTCATATTACTTCTTCATACTCGCCGCCAATAGTATGGCTTTCTTGATATCTCGCTTCTGCGAAGATTTATCGCCGCCTGTAAGCAGGATCACAAGCTGTCGGCCTCTCACGGTAAAATAGATGCGATAACCGGGTCCGAAGTGAACTCGCATCTCGCTTACGCCCTCGCCGACGGATGCAACGTCACCGAGATTGCCTAGCTCGGCCGATCTTATGCGAGCGGCGATACGCGCCTTAGCCTTCGCATCTCGAAGACGCGAAAGCCAACTATCAAATTCATCGGTCTTGAGAACCGAATACACAACGGAATTGTATCCGAATAGATACTACCTTTGCAAGGTTGATTGATGCAACGCGTTTGGCTTATTATTCATTCAAACCTAGGTCCTCTGCGAATAACCATATGAAAAAGTTTCTGTTGCTGACCGTCACGCTGTTTGCCCTTTCCGCAGTCGCCTTTGCTCAGGATCGGCTGCTGAATATCGACGATATTTTCTCGACCGACTCGGCTCGGCGGGTGAGGTTTGGGGGAACGCCGGTTGGGGTGCAGTGGGCGCCGGACGGCAAGTCGTTCAAGCAGGTGGTCACCGGCAAGCTGATGCGGGTTGATGCGGTTACGGGCAATGCCGAGCCGTATTTTAACAGCGACCGGCTGGCGGCCGAGCTTCTGCGCATCGGCGTGAAGCAGGATCGGGCGAATGGGCTCGCAAATTCGCCGGGGCTGCAATTTAACGAAACTGAGAGCGGCATCGTGCTGAGCCATTCGGATGATCTGTGGTATTTCGACGTCGCTGCGGGCGAGCTAAAGCGGCTGACGAATACGCGCGGCGAAGAGCTCGAGCCCGAATTTAGCCCTGATGGCCGTTGGATCAGCTTTGTGCGCGGCAACAACCTTTTCGTCGTTGATATCGCCAAAGCGAATGAAAAGCAGCTCACACGCGACGGCCGCGAGGGCGATAAGGCGATCTATAACGGCTATCTCGACTGGATCTACGAAGAGGAACTCTACGGCCGCGGGCAGAAGCGAGGCTATTGGTGGTCGCCCGATTCTAAGTTCATCGCGTTTCTCAGGCTGGATGAGGACAAGGTTCCTAAGTTCATCCTGCCCAATGATATCCCGAACGATCAGAACGTCGAGACGACATTCTATCCGCAGGCCGGCGATGCGAATCCGACGGTAAAGCTCGGTATCGCCGATGTCGGCAAAACGTCATTACTGCCAAACGCGGGCCGCATTCCACGGGTCGGTGACCGCCTGCCGCCCTCGCTCCAACGGCTCGGCGACAGTGTTAAATGGATCGATCTCACCGGCTACAAGCCGGACGACCTGCTGATTGCACGCGTCGCGTGGGCGCCGGACAGCAAGAATGTGATGTTTCAGGCGCTCAACCGCGAACAGACGTTCCTCGATCTGAATTCGGCAAACCTGATGGGCAGGTCCACAAAGGTGCTGAACGAAACGACCCCCGCGTGGGTCGAGGTGTATGACGATCCGGAGTTTGTCGCCGACGGCCAAACGGCCGTTTGGCAATCGGCACGCAACGGATTCAAGCACCTGTATCTATACGACAACAAAGGGCAGTTGATCCGCCAGTTGACCAATGGCAAATGGGAGGTCCGCAACCTCTACGGCATTGACGAAAAGAATGGCTTCGCTTACTTCTCAGCCAATAAGGACGGGCAGATCAACGATAATGCCTATCGCGTCAGCCTGAATGGCGGCGAGCCCGAACGGCTGACCAAGGGCGACGGCTGGCACGCGGTGTCGTTCAACAAGGACTTTACGCACTTTGTCGAGAATTTTTCGGAGGTGATGACACCGCCGCAGACTCGATTATTCCGGGCGGACGGCACGCTCGTGCGCGTCATTAACGAGAACAAGTCCGACGTGCTGGCAAAGTACAAGCTCAGCACGCCAGAATTCCTAAAGGTCACAACACGCGACGGCTTTGAGATGGAAGCGATGATGATCAAGCCGCCAAACTTTGACCCGGCGATGAAGTATCCCGTGTTCCAATACACATATGGCGGCCCGCACGCACCGTCTGTGTTTAACCGCTGGGGCGGCAATCGGATGTTGTGGTTCCAGATGCTCGCGCAAAAGGGCTATATCGTATGGATCTGTGACAATCGCTCGGCTAGCGGCAAGGGCGAGGAATCGGTATGGCCCGTTTACAAACGCCTCGGCGAGCTCGAACTTCGCGACGTCGAGGACGGCCTGTCGTATCTCAAGGGCCTTCCCTACGTTGACGGCGGCCGCATCGGCCTGCACGGCTGGAGCTATGGCGGATTTATGACCAGCTACGCCCTCACGCACAGCAATTCGTTCAAGATCGGCATCGCCGGCGGAACCGTCTCTGACTGGCACCTATACGACAGCATTTACACCGAACGCTACATGATGACGCCGCAGAGCAATCCCGAAGGCTACGAAAAGACCTCAGTCGTAAAAGCCGCCAAAAACCTCTCAGGCAAACTGCTGCTCATCCACGGCCAGATCGACGACAACGTCCATATGCAAAACATGACCCAGTTGGCCTACGAACTCCAAAAAGCCGATAAACAATTCGAAATGATGTACTACCCCACCGCCCGCCACGGCCTAACCAACCCCGCGCAGGTAAAACACTGGTACACCATGATGACGGAGTTTGTGTTGAGGAATTTGTAGCTGCCAGTCAGAAAACTCATTGACTAATAACTTGACTCATACTTGACTTAACGACTCTCCAGCCTCATTTATCCGCGACCTCTGGTTCGTTTATTTGAGAGCTGTTTAATGGTACTCAGGTTGACCAACGGATGCCGTAATGATACTTTATGCTTGAAAAGTATCCTTATCTGCGTTTGGTGTTACCAAAGTAACCTTATATCTGGTCATCCATGAATCATGAGAATAAGCGACTTTACAGATGAGCAGCATGGCCGTCTGATCCATACCATGCAGGATTACGACGCCTATATACCAGCCGATCTGCCCCCTTCGCTCGATCCGTCCTGGAGCCTTGGCCAAAAGATATCTGATGCGGATCGCGCATTAAGCGAACTCGCGGGCGTTTCACGAACACTGCCAAATCCGCATTTATTCATAAATAGCTTTCTTCGGCGCGAAGCCGTTCTTTCGAGTCGCATCGAAGGAACACAAGCATCTTTGTCGGAACTCTTCTTTTTCGAGGCGGCGGGTCAACAGCAGCCTCACTCTGACGTACAGGAAGTTGCAAACTACGTTAATGCACTGAACTATGCCATTAACCGCCTAAACGAGCTACCGCTCAGCGTGCGTCTACTCTGCGAGATCCATGAGCGGTTGATGAGCGGCGTGCGCGGCGACGAGGCTCGTCTCACGCCCGGTCAGCTTCGACGTTCGCAAAATTGGATCGGAAGGTCCGGCTCTTCCCTATCGTCTGCGACATACGTGCCACCGCCTCCCGAAGAAATGCATCGTGGCTTGGGTGAACTGGAAAAGTACTTCCATGCCGCATCGGATCTGCCGCACCTGGTGCGTCTGGCAATGATCCATTACCAATTCGAAGCCATCCATCCGTTTCTTGATGGGAATGGTCGCGTAGGCCGTCTTTTGATAACGCTATGGTTGTTAAAGGAGGGGTTGCTTTCACAGCCTGTCCTCTATCTCAGCGCCTTTTTTGAACGGACAAGGGACGAATATTACCGATTGCTACTCGCCGTTAGTCAAAAGGGTGTTTGGCAAGAATGGATCGAGTACTTCATGTTTGGAGTTGCAGAACAGTCCCGGGACGCGATCGAACGTGCAAAACAGATCATCGACCTGTGGCTTTTTTACCGGCAACGATTTCAGAATGAGAGACAATCGGTTTCGATGCTGCGACTACTCGACGAGATCATTGCAGTGCCCGTGATTACCTATCGAAAAGCCGAACAAATCCTCGGAGTGACGCCGCGGGCCGCCCGGCAAAATGTCGACAAGCTCGTCGAGGCAGGCCTGGTTTATGAGGTCACGCAACGCTCCCGATACAAGATATTTGCCGCGTCAGAGATCATCTCAATACTCGACGCCCCCAGCGGGTAGAGACACTCCATCACTTGGCCCGACACCGTTGATTTTCACCTATTGGCGGAGCAGGTTAGTTAGCATCGTCAATGGCTATTTCGGGGTTCGCGGCGACGAATTGGTCGCGGGGTAGTGAGTCGATCGAGCTGCGGAGCGGCTTTGAGCCGACGTTGGGTTTGAAGTTGCCGTTTTCGTCATAGAGGCGGCGGTATTGGGCGGTGTTGCGGATCACGCCCTGGACGTAGCCTTTTGTTTCTTTGAAGGGGATGGCCTCGACGAATTCGTCAATGTCGGCGGGCAGGCTGGCACGCCACGGGGCGACGCGGCCGGGGCCGGCGTTGTAGGCGACGGCGACGTATTCGATACGGCCGAACTTGGCAAACTGATCCTTCAGATAGGCCGTGCCGAGCTCGATATTGAGCGGAGCCTGATAGAGCGCCGTCGGCGTGACGAGCGACGTTTTTGAGATGTATTTCTTGGCCATCGTGTTGGCGGTCGGCACGAGCAATTGCATCAGGCCGTAGGCGTTTGCGGGCGATTTGGCACGCGGGTCAAAGACGGATTCCTGCCGGATCAGGCCCGCGACCTGATAGGCGTCGAGGCCTCGCTGGCCAGCCCAGTATTTGATCTCGGCCCAGTTGACGAGCGGATAGAATATCTCCCATTCCTCGCGGCCCATCTCCTCGGGAAACATCTGCGCATAGTCAGGATAGCTCGTCCTGAGGGCAAGAAACGCCTTGACGTTGTCGCCCTTCCAGCGGTAATGCCGGGCCAGGGCCATATTGATCGAGGGGCTGTTGCCCGCGCTTCTTTTGGCCTCGGTCAGCTCGTCTATCGCCCAGTCAAAGAGGCCTACGATCGACAATTCATCGCTCTTTGCGGCGCGGTCAAGCTCGTGTTCGCGGGCGGTCTCGGCGGCGACGGTGACGATCTTGAGATTCGCGACGGCCCTGGCGACGGTCGGGTTTGGCGCGTAGGTTGATGAGCACCGCCGCTGCGACCGCATTACGGCCATTCGCTGGGCGGCAAGATAACCCCACCAGTTTGCCGAATAGCGATAGATAACGCCGTCGTAGAGCGCACAGGCCTCTTGAAATTTATCGGCGCGCTCCGAGTCTCGTGCGGCCCAATAGCCGGCCTTGCCGCGGTTCGTATTGTCTTTATCTACGTAGCGCGCAAGATGGTCAATGAACATTTGCGACGACAAGGCGAGATCGCCCTGTTCATGTTGAAACCACGCGGCCTCAAACTGTGCCTGCGCGACCTCGATAGCATTTGGATATGCCGTATGCGCGAGGTTGAGAAGATAACCTTCGTCCGCGCGGCTCTTAGCGTCGCGCGCGGCGAGGCCGGCGTCGATCAATGTTTTTGGCACGAGTGTTCCGTCGGGAAAGGCCGCCCGCATCGCGTCAACCGTTGATCGCATCGTGGGCCACTGCCTGGCTTGGGCATAGCCGAGAACGAGCTCGCGATAGGCCGCTTCGCGCTCTTTTGCGGCTGAGACGGGCAGCGAATTGAACGCAGATCGCGCGTCCGCCATCTTTCCGGCCTGCGCGAGCGCGGTCAGCCGCCGCACCTGTATCTCAGGCGTGACCGCCGACTCGAACCGCGAAGCGAGATCGTTATAGGCGACAGCGGCGTCGCTAAAGGCCTTTGCATTCAATAGCTTATCGGCACGGGCGAGTTGTTCGTCTGCCGCCTGCGGGACTAACGGCTGGCTGAGCGATGTCAGCTTTGCCTCGGCCTCACTAGCCGCGGCGGAACCGGCGGCAAAGAAATAGGTGCGGCGGTAATATCGGATCGCCTCGTCCTGCGAGCCTTGGGCCTCATAAGCTTTTGCGGTCTCGAGCAAGGCGTCGCCGTCGTTTCGCTCGCTCAACTCGACGAGCATCGGTGGCGCCTCGACGGCACGGCCGGCGGCGACGGCGGACGACGCCCACAGCAGTTTTGCATCGCGCAGGCGGACAGAATCGCCGTGATGCTTGATGAGCTCACCCAAAACGGCCATCGCCTCGGCGTGCTTGCCGGCCTGGCTCAGTGCCTTGCCGCGCAGCCACAGCGCGTGGTCAGCCAGCTTTGTCCGCTTCCTGAAAACATCCGAATCGAGTATCGCTGCCGCACCCTCGGCGTCGCCGCCCTCGAGCCTGATCCTGGCCCGCAACAGGCGCGCGAGTGCTCCGGTTCGTTTGTTTGCAAAGCGAGTTTCGATCGCGGCAACCGCCGACTCGGCCGGCAATTTTCCGCTGCTGGTCATCGCTCGCAGGCTCGCCAATGCCTGATCCTCGGTCTGCGCGCGGCAGCCGATCGAGAATGCGGCCATCACTAGAAATATCGATATTGCGGGCTTTACAACGAGATGGATCATAGCGTTCTTATCGGAGGTTTTGATGCGGCCGGCCGTGGACGTTTTGCCCGGCGAAATGCTTCCAAACATTCCCAAACCGTATTATGATAACAAACATCCTAATCTCGACGGCCAATGTTTCTATGAAGAAGCTCCTACTAATTATCGCACTGCTCTTGTTTTGCTCTCTATCGGCCGCGGCGCAAGAAGCAACACCCTTAGCTACGCCGCCTACTGAGGACGTCGTAAAGATCTCGACCAATCTGATCCAAATAGACGTGACTGTCACGGACAAAAGGGGCGACCCTATCAAGGACCTCAGGCCCGATGAGATTGAGGTCTATGAGAACGGCAAGCGTCAGGAAATTACGGCCTTCTCGTTCGTCCAGAGCGGCCAGCGGACCGTCCGCAAAGATCCGTCCACAAAGGGTAAACCTGTCGGCCCGATCCTGCCTCCACCGCCCGTGAGGCCCGAGAACGTCCGGCGGACGGTAGCACTCGTTGTTGACGACCTGACGCTTTCTTTCGGGAGTGCCAACAGCGTCCAGCATGCGGTAAAAAAGTTCGTCAACGAGCAGATGCAGGACGGCGACCTCGTGGCCATCATTCGCACAGGGACAGGCATCGGTGCGCTCCAGCAATTTACGACCGACAAGCGCCAACTGCTAAAGGCTGCGGAGAAGATACGCTTTAACATGAGCGGCAGCGCTCGCATAGGCGTGTTCAATCCCATCGACGCATCGGTCAAGGAGCCGGCCGACGAGGCAAGCGACTCGACGGACGGATCCGAGTCCGACCGCGACCTCGAGCAGGAGATGAACGACTTTCGCGAATCCATCTTTGCCAGTGGAACGCTCGGCGCCGTCAACTATGTCGTGCGCGGCATGAAGGAACTGCCGGGCCGCAAGTCTGTCGTCCTTATCACAGACGGCCTGAGGCTGTCGATGGACAAAGATCGCGGGACCGATCGAGTGTTTGACCTGCTGCGCAAGCTGGTTGACCTCGCCACACGTTCCTCTGTAGTTATCTACACGGTGGACGCGCGGGGGCTGGTGGCACCGGGCATGACCGCTGAGGACAATGTCGCGGGAATGAGTTCGGAACAGATCGATGCCGCGATCGAGGGGCGGCGGCAGGACCTTTCTGATTCGCAGGACGGACTCCGATTTCTTGCCTACGAGACAGGCGGCACGGCCTTTGTTAACCAGAACGATATCTCGCGTGGGATCCGCAAGGTTCTCGACGATCAGAGTTATTACCTTGTCGGTTACGAGCCTGACTCGGCCACCTTTGACCCGAAAGCGGCTCGCTTTAACAAGCTCATCGTCAAGGTAAAACGTGAGAATGTCAGGGTCCGGTTTCGCTCGGGCTTCTTCGGCGTATCGGAGGAGAGCCTGGCCGCAAACAAGAAGGTGTCATCGTCCCCCTTGCAGAAGCTCTACAACGCCCTCACCTCGCCATTTGCAGAAAACCAAGTGCCCGTTCGGCTCAACGCACTGATCACGGCCGCCCCTGATCGCAGCGTCAACGTCCGCTCGCTGCTCCACATCGATGCGGACAAGCTGGCGTTTACGAAAGGAGCCGACGGCCGATATGCGACGTCATTCGACATCGTGATATCGACGTTTGGCGACAATGGCGTGCCCGTCGAGGGGGAACAGACGAAATTCAGTTTCGCGGTCTCAGATGAGGGCCTCGCGACGATCAAGCGTTCGGGACTCCTTCATAGTTTTCTGGTTCCTGTCAAGAAGCCGGGCGCGTACCAGCTTCGCGTGGCAGTCCGCGACAATACGAGCGATCAGGTCGGCTCGGCATATCAGTTTATCGAGGTGCCCAATCTGAAAAAGAACCGTCTGACGATGTCGGGCGTCTTGCTCGAAAATGTCGATTTTGAAACGTGGAAAAAGCTCGACACAATGGACGCCGCTCAGGCGCGGCGTGTGATAAACCCGCTCGCCGACACGGCTATCAGACAGTTTAAGCCCGGGAGCGTCCTCACATACACGGTCAATATTTATAATGCTCGGACCGACAAGGAGCGCCGGTCCGACATTACCGTCCAGGCGAATATCTACGATGAGAAGGAACTCGTCTTTACGGCAAAGCCCGTCGCGCTCGCGCCCGAGGGCCCGATCCCGGCCGACGGCATCCCCGCCCGAGGGACGATGCGGTTCGGCGAGGGGTTTGCGGCCGGGAATTACACGCTGCAGTTGACCGTGACCGACAATAACGTCAAGGGAAAGCGAAAGGTCGTCACGCAGTTCGTCCCGTTTGAGATCGTCAGATAGCGTTGATCGACCTAACCTGATTTTGCCTAAATGCTCACGATCCGCACCATCGAACTTATCGAGATCAACCTGCCGCTGGTCCATTTTTTTGAGACGAGCTTTGGCCGGACGTATGAGCGGCGAATAGTCTTGGTGCGCGTCGAGGACACGGACGGCGCCGAGGGCTGGGGCGAGATCACGTGCGGCGAGACGCCCGGCTATTCGGACGAGTGGACAGATTCGGCGTGGGTGACGGCGGAAAAGATACTCGCTCCTATCGTCGTCGGCAAGCAGGTCGAGTCTGCTGCCGACGTTTGGTCACTTATGTCTTGGGTTCGCGGTCATCGAATGGCAAAGAGCGGCATCGAGACGGCCTGTTGGGACCTCGAGGCTAAAAAGCTCGGTGTGCCGCTGTGGCGTCACCTCGGCGGCGTGAATCAAAATATCGAATGCGGTGTCTCGATCGGGATTCAGGACAGCGTCGAGCAGTTACTAGAGAAAATTCGTGTTGAATTAGAAGCCGGTTACAAGCGTATCAAGATCAAGATCAGCCCGCGTTGGGACTACGACGTTATCAAGGCCGTTCGACAAGAGTTCGGCGACATTTTGCTGATGGGCGACGCCAACTCGGCCTATACGCTCGCCGACATCGACAGACTAAAGTCGCTCGATGAATTTGACCTGATGATGCTCGAACAGCCGCTCGCCCACGACGACATCATCGATCACGCAAAGCTGCAAGCCGCGATAAAAACACCAATCTGCCTCGACGAGCCGATCAAATCACCCGAGACGGCGCGCAAAGCCATCGAGCTAAAGAGCGGAAAGATCATCAACCTAAAAAACGGCCGCGTCGGCGGACACACGCAATCCAAACTCGTCGAAACGGTATGCCGCGAGGCGGGCATTCCCGTCTGGTCTGGCGGCATGCTCGAATCCGGCATAGGCCGAGCCCACAACATCGCGATCTCAACCCTCGCGGGCTATACAATGCCCGGCGATGTCTCGGCAAGTAAACGATATTGGCACGACGATATTATTGAGCCTGAGGTCGAAGTTGCGGCGGACGGGACGATCACCGCACCAAATGGGCCGGGGATCGGATTTGACGTGAAGCGGGATATGATTCTGAAATTGGCGGCGCGAACTTTCTTAAACTTATGACCGATGATAACAACACAGCGCGAACACAAGACATCGAAAAGCTTCGTCAAATGTTACTCGAAGGAATTGCGCTCGGAATTAAGCATGGAACCATTAGATAAGAAATATTTCGAAAGACTCAGAAACGGGCTCGAGAATTCGAGAAACGGCAGCATAAATCGACAACAAAAGATTGAGGCTTCGCCGAATATCTTTATGACAAAACAACCCAAGTCATTTTTTTGATGGTTAGTGAGCTATAATTTAGTCAATGAACGAGATAATTTTTCTAGTTGAGGAGAACGTCGAGGGCGGATATAGTGCCAAGGCTCTGGGCGAATCTATCTTCACACAGGGCGAGGATTTGAAGACGCTTAGGGCAAACATTCGCGACGCCGTCGATTGCCACTATGAACCTGCGGCTAAACCCAAAATGATCAGGCTGCATTTTGTCAGTGAGGAAGTCCTCGCGGCGTGAGGCTGCCTCGTGACATCAAAGGACTCGCACTTGCCCGGGCGCTGAGTGTGCTTGGCTATGCTATTGACCGACAGACTGGCAGCCATATTCGCCTGACGACCGAGCAGAACGGTGAGCATCACATCACGATCCCCGCTCACGATCCGATAAAGATAGGCACTCTGTCCGCAATACTCACCGACGTCGCGGATCATCACGAGATCAGTCGCGACGAACTGCTCCGGCGTCTAAACTTCTAGTTTCATCTATGACAGAACCAAACAAGATCATCTTTTCGATGGTCAAAGTATCAAAGTTTTACGACAAGAAGCCTGTATTGAAGGACATTTACCTATCGTTCTTTTACGGTGCGAAGATCGGCGTGCTGGGACTGAACGGCGCGGGCAAGTCGTCGCTGCTGCGCATCATCGCAGGCACGGACAAGGACTTTAACGGTGAGGTCGTTTTTTCTAAGGGCTACACGGTCGGTTATTTGGAGCAGGAACCAAAGCTCGACGAGTCTAAGACGGTCCAGCAGATCGTTGAGGAGGCGGTGCAAGAGACGGTTGACCTGCTCAAAGAGTTTGAGGTAATCAACGCCAAGTTTGCCGGGCCGATGGATGACGATGCGATGAACGCATTGATCGAGCGTCAGGGCCAAGTGCAGGAAAAGCTCGATCATGCCGATGCCTGGGACCTTGATTCGCGGCTTGAGATGGCGATGGACGCGCTCCGGTGTCCGCCGGCGGATACCAAGATCGCAACCTTGAGCGGCGGCGAGAGGCGCCGCGTTGCCTTGTGCAGATTACTTCTGCAAAAGCCCGACATTCTGCTGCTCGATGAGCCGACAAACCATCTTGACGCCGAGACGGTCGCGTGGCTTGAGCAGCATCTGCAAAAATACGAGGGCACGATCATCGCGGTCACGCACGACCGGTATTTTCTCGACAACGTCGCGGGCTGGATCTTAGAACTCGATCGCGGCGAAGGCATCCCGTGGAAGGGCAACTATTCGAGTTGGCTCGAACAAAAACAGGCTCGTCTGGCTCAGGAGCAAAAGACCGAAGACAAACGACAAAAAACTCTCGAACGCGAACTTGAATGGATCCGCATGTCGCCGAAGGGCCGCCACGCGAAGGGCAAGGCCCGCATCAACGACTATGAAAAACTTCTCGCGACAGAATCGGAGAAGCGCAGCGAGGACCTTGAGATATTTATTCCGCCCGGCGAACGGCTCGGCGACACGGTGATCGAGGCGCACAAAGTCTCAAAATCATACGGCAACAAGCTCCTGTTTGAGAACCTCGAATTCTCGCTGCCGCCCGGCGGCATCGTCGGCGTGATCGGCCCGAATGGCGCCGGCAAGACGACCTTATTTCGCTTGATCACTAAGCAGGAAAAAGCTGACAGCGGCGAATTCAAGGTCGGGCCGACGGTTAAGCTTGGCTACGTCGATCAGTCGCGCGACTCGCTTGTTGACGACAAGACGGTCTGGGACGAGATCAGCGACGGGCTGGACATTATCCAGCTTGGCAAACGCGAGGTCAATTCGCGTGCGTATGTGTCACGATTCAATTTTTCGGGGACCGATCAGCAGAAGCGCGTCGGCCAGCTATCGGGCGGCGAGCGCAACCGCGTTCACCTCGCCAAAATGCTGAAAAGCGGAGCGAATGTCATATTGCTCGACGAGCCGACCAACGACCTCGACGTCAACACGATGCGTGCGCTCGAGGAGGCGCTCGAAAACTTCGCGGGCTGCGCCGTCGTAATATCTCACGACCGCTGGTTTCTCGACCGCATCGCGACGCACATTCTTGCGTTCGAGGGCGACAGCCACGTCGAGTATTTTGACGGCAATTACAGCGAGTACGAGGAGGATCGCAAACGTCGCCTCGGCCACGATGCCGACCAGCCGCATCGAATAAAATATCGGAGTTTGACACGGGCGTAGCTATTGCCGTCGCCTTTAGGCGACGGTTTTTGGCGACCACTCGTCGTGCTTCAGTCCAACAGTTCGGCTAAAGCCGATTCAGGAAATGGCGAACTCGGTCCGTTGGCTGAAGCCAACGGCAGTACTAATATTCTTGAGCTTTTTCGCCGCGTGTTCGCGCAGGGCGGAGAATGTTATTGTGCCCGCACCAATTCCGAGCCCCTCGACCGCGCCAGAACCTTCTGTTGCAACGCCAACGCCCGCAATCCCGAATCTTCAGGCGGAACTGGCCGACAGTCGCAACACGACGAGTGCCTTCCCGATCGGCACGTTCGATTTCAAAAATTACACCTATGAACTGCCGCGCGGTTGGCAAAATCCCGACGGCACCGCCGAGATCATTCTCAAAAACGGAAAGGCCGCCCCGGTCGGCGGCCATGTCAGTGAAGAACTAAGCAATGAGGCGCGCTCCGTCGCAAAGGCGGAGCGCCGTATCGGCTTGTCATTTGTCACGGCCAAATATTTTGACCTGACCGGTGATGGCGGGGACGAGGCAGTCGTCGTCCTGAAGATCGAGACGGGCGGCTCGGCCGTTCCGCAGATCGGCTATGTGTTCACTTGGAAAAATGGTGCGCCCGAGCAGATATGGGAGTTTCGCACCGGCGACCGCTCCGACGGCGGGCTAAAGAACCTTTTCGCCGAGAATGGAATGCTCGTCGTCGAGCTATTTGGTCAGGACCGTTTTATTCTCGGCCAGGTCGAGACCGGACGGATCACGGGCGACGAGGAGCAGTTGTGCTGCCCGACGCACTATACTCGCTCGGCGTATAAATGGAACGGCAGTGCGTTCCTGCTTCAGGGCAAACGACAAACATATTCTGTCGCTGATAACACATTACCCGCACAGGAAAATTTGGGCGACAAGGTCAACGATCCACCAAAACAAAAGAAGTGAGCCTACGGCTCGTAGGTATTGGCAAACCCGCACTGAGCGTAGTTGTAATGGCTTCCGATGTTTTGGCCTGATCCCCTTAGCACGCCATCCTCTCTGAGACAGAGACGGGTTGCCCCCGTCTGGGTAACGCCGCTCGTTGACGACGGAATAGCCGACACGACATAGTTGGACGGCGCATGCGTGACGGGATTTACGTCTCTGGCAATGATCCTAAATCTATAGCCATTCTTGGCCGTGTTCCTCGGCGGATTACCGCCAACATTCAGGTTGTTTGCCGCCGCGACCGTGCTGTCGATCAAGTGTGCGACATACAATTCATTTGCAGTGCCATAATT
>JAGOWF010000175.1 GCA_018060305.1 Pyrinomonadaceae bacterium | reverse complement strand
GCATTCAGCGTCTTGGTCACTTTCATGCCCTTCGCCTCCTGAAACGCACCGAGCCCCTCTCGCGTCAGATCGTCAAGTTTGCCGTCCTCACCGCCTGTCAGCATCTTGCCATCGCGGAGTATCTGCTGGGCTGCTTTGATCTGCTCATCATTCGCACGGAACGGTGCCGGACGTTTCGGATCGGTTGCTGTCCAAGACGGGTTGCTGACCGTCGTGTGGCCGGTGACCGTTGGGGCATTTGATTCGTTAGGCGTCAGGACGACCGTCTTTTTCACTTTCGAATCTGTCGGCGTAACAGCCCCCGTCTTGCCGTCCGTCGATTCCACGGGCATAACGATGCCTGTGGCAGCAGCTTTCTGCTTGTCAGTAAAGGCGATGTTCATCTTGCCCAGCGTCGCCGCATTGAAGTTCCCCGTAATAGCCAAGCCATTCGCTTTTTGATAACTCTTGATCGCCCCACGCGTATCGTCGTTGTAAATGCCGGTCGCCTCGCCGGCATAGAGTTTCTGTTCCTTAAGGAATTTCTGCCCCTGCATCACCTGGTCCTTGGTCGGGCGAAACGCAGCCGGCTTTGCCGTCGCTTCAGCAGTTGACGTCTTTGTATCCTTGCTAACCGTGCCTGAGCCGCCCTGGGCCGACGCAAACGACACAAACAGAATAGAAACAAAACCGGCGAAGAATAGCCTTTTTAGCATGACGAATTATCTCCTTAATTCCAACAATTTGCAGAGGCCCCCGGCACCGAAGCGCCGTCTTCCTCCTATCGAAACTGAACCAAAGTTACTTTGTGAAAGAAGTATTATCCTATTCAGCCGACATGTCAAGAACGTCGGCCAACGGCGAGGGATCCTGGCCGCTTAGCTTTCGGTAGAGATGCACCAGTTTGTCTCCGCAGCGACGCCACGAAAATTCAGCGGCACGCGCACGGGCCGCCGCAGGATCAAACTCGGCATCGAGCACAGCATCAATGCCGTCCGCAATCGACTCGACCGAGAATGGGTCGGCCTCGACCGCCAATCCGCCCGCGATCTCAGACGCGGCCCCGCGATTACCGATAAGAACGGGCAGGCCAAAGGACATCGCCTCCAAAATGGGCCTTCCAAAGCCTTCGTAGTAGGTCGAAAAGACAAACGCTGCGGCATTCCGATACAGCGCCGCGAGCATCGCATCGTTTACGGAATCCGTAAACACGACCGACGAACCGAGTCGTTCTCCGCACGCAACGATCTGATCACTTCCCATCGACATCGGCCCCACAAGCACGAGCTTTAGATCACGCCGAGCTTGTGACCGCTCATACGCCTGGATCAAACCCAAAAGGTTCTTTCGGATCGAGATCACGCCTACAAAGAGCAAATAGGTCTTTGGTCGAAGTCCAAATTTCCGCATCGCAGCTTCGTCAGGCTCGGACTCTTCGGCTGGACGTTCAATACCCTGATAGGCCACGGTGATCCTTGCCGGTTCGACCGACAGCAGGCCCGACAGCGCCGCTTTTGTCGTTTCGCTGACGGCAATGATGTGATCGGCCTTGTCGCACATTCGCTCGAGAACGCGGTATTGCTTCTCGCGAAACGACGAGCTTGTAAATCCCGGAATGTTGTTCTCCGGCAGAAAAATAGCAACATCGTGCACGGTCGCGATATTGATCTTTCCGGCCTTGTAAAGAAACTTATTGTCGGTCGAATGCGTGATAACCGTCTCGCCGACTCGTGCCAATGACGGATGCAGATATGCCTTCGAGCCGGAGATTACGCTTGAGTGGACCTCGGCCCTCTTGAAGGGCTTAGTAACGTGAAACACGCGAACGGAAACATCCTGAGGCCGGCGCGAAAGCTCCGTAAAAATGCCCTCAGTATAAAGCTGCACGCCCGAGCGCACCCGCGACGTCATCGCCGACACATCCAGCGCTATCGGTATCGGGCCTTTAATATCGTCTGATTGATCAGACATTTTACCTTCAGTCTCCCAAGTGGCTAGGATGAGGTTATCCTGCTACCTAGAATAATCACCAAATCGTTGGCTTGTGTCCATGCATCGATCGTGACTTGCTGAATGAACATTCATTCAGTTATAATTTCTTCATTTCCAGATGCTTCATTACTGGACGGACTACTTATGACAAATACCGGAAATGCGGCGGTACGCGACGACAAAAAGTCGGCCGACGGAACAAAGTTGAATATTGCTAAGGCGGCCGTGCTGGGTGCAGGTACGATGGGAGCCGGCATAGCCGCTCACCTGGCAAACGCCGGAATTCCGACACTTTTGCTCGACATCGCTCCGTCGGAGCTCACGCCGGATGAGGCTGCTAAAGGCCTATCTCTCGAATCGCCGCTGGTGCGAAACCGAATCGTCAATTCCCTTTTCGATGCGGCAAAAAAACTAAAGCCCGCACCGTTCATGCATGGCGACAATGCTCGGCTGATAACGACGGGCAACTTCACGGACGACATTGCAAAACTCAAGGAATGCGACCTCGTGATCGAAGCAGTTGTCGAGAATCTGGACATCAAGCACAAGCTGTTCGCCGAGGTCGAAAAGAACCGAAAGCCCGGGGCCGTGATCGCGTCAAACACCAGCGGCATTCCGATCGATGCGATCGCCGAGCCATTCTCGGACGCATTTAAGCAGCATTTCGTCGGCATTCATTTCTTTAATCCGCCGCGTTATATGAAGCTCGTCGAGGTCATTCCCGGCACGCAAACGAGCGGCGAGATCGCGTGTCAGGTGTCCGGCTTTCTCGATCAGCGGCTGGGAAAAGGCGTCGTTCCGGCCAAAGACCGGCCGAACTTTATCGCCAACCGTGTTGGCACATTCGGCATGATGGCGACGGTCCACGAGATGCTCGAGATGGGCTTTCGCCCGACCGAGATCGACCAGATGACGGGCAAGGCCATCGGCCATGCGTCGTCAGCGACATTTCGCACCTCCGACCTCGTCGGCCTCGACGTGCTCGTTCATGTCAACAAAAATCTCTATCCTGCCGTGCCCGATGACGAGGATCGTGATGTCTTTCTCGTGCCTGACGTGATCAACACGATGCTCGAGAAAAAGCTGCTCGGTGACAAGACCGGCGGCGGCTTTTACAAGAAATCAAAGGACGCCGAGGGCAACCGCCAGATCCTTGAACTCGACCTCAGCACGTTCGAATACAAGCCGCAGGAAAAGTCCAAGTTCCCGTCGCTCGATGCTGCAAAGCAGATCGACGACCTGCCGAAACGCGTCAAACAGCTCGTCTGGGGTGATGACCGCGTCGGCGAATTCCTTTGGAAGACCGTCTCGCGCACATGCCGGTACGCCGCCAACCGCATCCCCGAGATCGCCGATACCATCGTCGAGATCGACAATGCGATCAAATGGGGCTTTGGCTGGGAGATAGGTGTTTTTGAGTCTTGGGACGCGATCGGCGTTGCAGAGTCCGTCGAGCGCATGCGTGCCGAGGGGCAGCCGATCCCGACGACCATCGAGAAGATGCTCGCGTCGGGCGCGACTAGTTTTTATAAACGCGAGAACGGCGAGGCGAGCTTTTACGACCTCGTTTCGGGCGAATACAAGGCTGTGCCGAAACGGCCCGGCGTCACGATCCTAAAAGATGTCAAGGAACGCACCGGCACTATAAAGACAAATCCCGGTGCGTCGCTGATCGATCTCGGCGACGGTGTCGCGTGCCTCGAATTTCACTCAAAGATGAACTCGATCGGCGGCGACACTGTGCAGATGATGAATTTCGCCATCGACGAGGTCGAGCGAAATTTCACCGGCCTCGTCGTGGGTAATCAGGGCGGCAATTTCTCCGCCGGGGCCAACATCATGATGCTTCTGCTCGCCGCGCAAGAAGAAGAGTGGGACGACATCAACATGATGGTCGCGGCGCTGCAAAATGCGGTGATGCGGCTCCGGTATTCGCAGAAGCCCGTTGTTACGGCCCCATACGGGCTCACGCTCGGTGGCGGCTGTGAGATCGCGATGCACGGTAATAAAGTTCGCGCGGCGGCGGAAACCTACATCGGCCTGGTCGAGGTCGGCGTCGGCGTTATTCCGGCCGGCTGCGGCACCAAGGAAATGACGATGCGGACAATGGACGCGTGGGCGACGGCGCCGGATTCCGATCCGCTGCAGTTTCTCAAAAAGACATTTGAGACGATCGGAATGGGCAAGGTCGCGACCAGCGCACAGGAGGCGCTCTCATTCGGCTTCCTTCGTGATATCGATGCGATCTCGATGAACGGCGACCGGCTGATACAGGACGCAAAGCAAGAGGTCCTTAATCTCGACGCCGTCGGCTGGGTCGCGCCGGTCGAGCGGACGGATATCACCGTGATCGGCGATGCGGCGGAGTCGGCGATGAAACTCGCCCTGCATATGATGAAACGAGGCGGCTACATCTCAGATCACGATGAACTGATCGGCAAGAAGCTCGCCCACATCATGTCCGGCGGCAGTATCAACCACAGAACGCAGGTGAGCGAGCGTTATCTGCTCGAACTTGAGCGCGAAGCGTTTGTCTCGCTCTGCGGCGAACGAAAGACGCAGGAGCGCATCGCGGCGATGCTGAAGACGGGAAAGCCACTGCGCAATTAGTGTTCTCTGCGACTTTGCGGCTTCGCGGGAACCTCTTTATTTCCCGCAAAGCCGCAAGGACCGCAAAGGAAGAAAGGGGTAGAAATGGACGAACGGTGCACTTGGCCAAAGAATGATCTGGCCGTCAAATATCATGACGAAGAATGGGGCGTGCCGTGTCACGATGACGCGAAGCTCTTTGAGTTCATCATTCTCGAGGGAGCGCAGGCCGGACTGAGCTGGGACACGATCCTGCGAAAGCGAGAGAACTATCGCCAGGCGTTCGACGGATTCGATGTCAATAAGGTAGCGAGATACACGGACAAGACGATCGAAAAGCTGCTGCTTGATCCCGGCATCATCCGCAACCGTCTAAAAGTCGCGGCAGCCGTCAAGAATGCAAAGGCATTTATCGCGATACAGAAGGAATTCGGTGCGTTCGACAAATACATCTGGGCGTTTATCGACAACAAGCCGATCGTCAATCACAGAAAGGCCGATACAGACATCCCCGCCAAGACCGAGGTGTCCGATCTGATCAGTGCGGACCTAAAGAAACGCGGATTTTCATTCGTCGGTTCGACCATCATCTACGCCCATATGCAGGCAACCGGTATGGTCAATGATCACCTGACGACTTGCTTTAGGCACAAAGAAATAATTGTTGCATAAGTGGAATTCCGTGCTATACTCAAGGCAATAATCGTGTCTGAAACGGCAAAATGAGGCCAAAAAATGTTCGAGATCGAAAAAATCATTGCGGGACAGTGGGACAAACAGGAAAATAGCCGTAACCCTAGTGTTATCAATCAATTACGCTGTCCCAGGACTGTCCCAAACTGTCCCACGGTGGGACAGTCAAAATGATATCAGGTGAGCAGAAACAGTAGGCAAGTGTCTCAGGTGGAGTGGCTAACTATATGAAAAAACTTCTACTTATGGTCATCGCGGTGATGATCCTTGCAAATGTGGCGGGCGCGCAGGTAACGGCGATCCGTGCGGGCCGCATGGTCGATCCTGAAACCGGACGCGTTGAGTCGAATCAGGTCATCATCGTCGATGGCCAAGATATTAAGTCCGTCGGTTCGAACGTGGCCATACCCGCCGGGGCGACGGTCGTTGATCTCTCGCGTTACACGGTGATGCCCGGAATGATGGACGCGCACACGCATCTCTGCATTAATATGCAGCATCAACGGGACGCGAATAGTTATTACATAACCACCCTGCGCGATTCCAATGCGAAACGTGCGATCCAGGGTGTCGTGAATGCGAGATCGATGCTTGAGTATGGCTTCACCTCGATCCGCGATGTCGGCAACGAGGGCAACTACGCCTGCGTTGAGGTTGGGCGTGCCGTCAACCAAAGCCTGATCGACGGGCCACTGATGATCACCGCGGGCAGGATCATCGCACCATATGGCGGCCAGTTCGGTTTGCAGCCCGACAAGCAGAACCT
>JAGOWF010000174.1 GCA_018060305.1 Pyrinomonadaceae bacterium | reverse complement strand
CCCGACCTTCTTGAGCGAACGGTGCTAATTAAAGACGACATTGTCGAAAAAATAAGGGCCGGCGAGATCACGCTCGTTTTTCGTCGCTGATCGCGGCCCGGCGCGAAAGCTGGCGGTACGCAGATGACGCAGGGCGGAGTAATTGCTATCGAATCGGTCGATATCGTCGCCGATGCTGATATTTCGGACGCCGACGCTGTGCAGGCAGGATACGCAAACGCTACTGACCTGATCGAACACCTAAACTATCGCGACTACCCTATCTATCGTATCCGTGTACGGTTCGCCGGAGACGACCCACGAATTGCCCTTCGCGAAAATGCCGAACTCACCGCCGAGGAGTTCAGCGAGCTAGTAGCAAAACTCGACAAACTCGACCGCAACAGCCGAAGCGGTAAGTGGACGCGGCAGTTCCTGCAACTTATCCACGACAATCCGGCCGTCTATCGGGTGTCCTCGCAAAAAAAGTTGGTATGGAAATCCCAAAATTCAAACCTATGGTCCGCAAACTAAAAGCCCTCGGCCTGACCGAGAGTTTAGAGATTGGATATCGGTTGTCACCGCGTGGCGAGAAGGTTTTACAGGCGACTGAGAATACCATTAAGCTAGACATCTGCGAAAGGTTCCCTATCCACATCTCGAAGAACAATAAGGAAATTGACAGCATTAGATAGAAACTTCGAACAACAATTCTCCCAAATTACAAAAGTACATGGATTTCGACCTCAAATAGGGATTACGGCGTGATCAGTTCAACATTAGGGAAGTATTTACGAAATCGCCTCGGATCGCGGGTCAGGATTCGAAAATTGGAAACTTCGGCATGGGCGCCAATGTAGAAATCAGGCATTGGTGAAGTCCTCGATCCGCCCCGGCGACGGTACTTGACAAAGGCTCGAGCCGCGAGAAACGCCGCCGCGTATGGGAGATCGTCTCTTCGACACAGCGAAAGTGGGAGAGCCGTGTTTAGTTCGTCGATAGTTCTGTATTGAGCCGAAATTTCGGCAAAGATTATAGGGTTGATGACAACTTCAGCTTGGTTACCCGCAGTCGTCACGGCCGATGATGACCATTCGAACCAATTCTCATCGTGCAGGAGCACGTCGATCAGAACGCTGCTGTCAACAAGTACGGCTTTCAATCGTCACCTCTCGTGATGAGCAGAATTTCGTCCGTAGTCCTGCCCAAACTCCGATCAGTCGCAGAGTTGGCGAGAAGTGCTACGAGGCGATCACCACGGCCCGGACGGCCGCCGTTGGATTTGGACTTGATGATGCTCGCTGCATCGCCGTCTTCAACAATCTCCACATCAGTACCCGGGAGCATCCCAAGATTTTTTCGCACAGCAAGCGGAATCGTTACTTGGCCTTTTGTCGTGATTCTCATAGTATTACCCCTAAAAGTAATACTATCACGGTAAGAATTCTCAATACAAGAGATACTTCCGGCGAAGTTCAACAAATTCGCCCAGACCAATATCAAATGGAAAACCGTCAAATGAAACCCCGCTCTCAATCGCTTTTCTGAATTTAGCGTTCCCGCAGACGATGTCAAACGGATTCCGCCCGAATTCGTATTCGTAATCGTTTTGGCGCCATTGAAAATGATCTGGGTACATATCGTGGGCGGTTTTGACCATGGCGATGCCGACGATAACGGGGGTGAAGGCTTCGCGGTCGGTGACGTGGATCTGGACACCGCCGCAGGACTGGCCGGCGAATTCGCAGAAGGTCGGTTGAAAGAATGCGTGGCGAAATTTTACGCCGGGAAAGTCGAAGGCGTTAAGAGCGTCGGCCCAGGCGTATGGGTCGATATAGGGCGCACCGTTGAGGTGAAACGGCAGTGTCGTGCCGCGGCCTTCGCTTAGTTCGGTGCCTTCGAGGTGGACGGTTGCGGGGAAGACGACGCAGGTATCGACGGTCGGGATATTTGGTGACGGGATAACCCACAGCAAGCCGGTTTCGTCGCCCCACATTTCGCGTCGCCAGCCGGTCATTTCGACGACTTCGAGATCGCAGCCGATGTTCCAGTGTTCGTTAAACATCTTTGCCATCTCGCCGATGGTCATACCGGGCCGCGTCGGCAGCTCAAATTGCCCGACAAACGATGTGAATTCTTTTTCTGTGACGTTGCCCTCGACATGCACGCCGGTGATAGGGTTTGGACGGTCGCAGACGACGACACGCTTGCCGAATTTGGCGGCGGCGATCATACAATTCGCCATTGTGTAGGTGTAGGTGTAGATGCGGCAGCCGACGTCCTGCAGATCGACCACGAAGGTATCAATATCGCGGCACATTTCCTCGGTAGGAATACGCGTTTCGCTGTAAAGCGAATAGACCATGAGGCCGGTTCGCTCGTCGCGCACATGCGGCGTCTCTATCATGTTGTATTGCATATCGCCGCGTATGCCGTGCTGCGGGCCGAACAATGTCGTCAGACGAAATTCGTCCCGGGCGGAAAGCATGTCTGCCGCGTGTGCGAAGGTATCCGGCATCACCGATGCCTGATTACAAACCAGTCCGACGCGCCCGCCGCGAACAGTGTCGATGCGTTCATCCAGTAATCGCTCGATACCGAGCCGAACTCTTTTGTTCGTCATATCAAAATAATAGCCCAAGCTTTCGCTCGGGCTATGTGTAGAACTCAAAAGTTCCGGCGAGACTATTTTTTCTTCGCCGTCTTTTTAGCAGCCGGCTTCTTGGGCGCAGGCTTTTTCGCTGCAGCTTTCTTCGCCGGGGCTTTCTTGGCCGCAGGCTTAGCCGCCTTCTTTGCTGCGGCCTTCTTCGGTGCCGGCTTCTTGGCTGCAGCTTTCTTTGCCGGGGCCTTCTTCGCGGCGGGCTTCTTGGCTGCTGCTTTCTTGGCCGGAGCTTTCTTTGCGGCCGGCTTGGCGTCACCGCTCACGATCGCGGCACCGGGAGCATGCTTGCCAACCGAAGCAATGCCGTTCTCCATCGCCTTTGCGGTCTTATACATCTCGCTCTTCCCAATGACCTCGCCGTTGGCGGCCTTCATCACAAAGTACGGCGAACCGTCCTTCGCTTTTTTGCGCTCAAAGCGCTTCGCGTTGCCGGCGTTCTTCGCGACCGACGCGGCACCACTCTTGGCAGACGCGGCGGTGTTGTACGCCTCGCTGCTCAAGATCACCTGGCCGTTGCTGGCCTTCAGATTGAAACGAAACTTGCCGGTCTTACCAGCCTTGATCTCAAATTTTCCTGCCATGTAATATCTCCTTCTAGTAACTGATTTGATCAAACCCGATTTCAGCGAATAAATATGTCATAGACCGCGCCCAATGGCAAGGCCTCCGCCGCCTATTCCAGGAAGTCGTGTCCCATCTCGCGCGGGGCAAGATTGTTAGAGCGAATGATGCGAACGCATTCGTTCCATCTTAGGATCGAATCGTCGTTGCCCACGGGCTTCATCGACTCGGCCTTTTCAAAGCAGTCCATCGCCTGGCGAAAGAGCTCGTAGGCGCCGACACCTTCTTTAGCAAGCGTCGCCTTTGCACGCCGCTCATACATGATCCCCGTGTAATATGCCCGTTGATAGTCGTCCTTCAAGCGGGTGATATATTCCGGAATGCGAGCGTCGCCGATCGCATAGTCCTTACCAAAGCGATCGCTCATCGCAAGGATGATATTCTTCAACGCTTCCTGATTATCCGGCTCGATGGCAAGCACATCGAGGTATATACTCTCGGCCGCGCCCGGCTCGTTAAGCAGGCGATACCGACTGGCCTTTTCCAGTGCCGCAGGTATCGCCTCAGGTGATAATTTCTTTAGCTCGAACATTGTCGGAACGCGGGCACTCTGCCCGCCCGTCATTTCTTTCTAAACAATCTTACCAATCTGGTCAATGGATCGTAATGCTTATCCACCACTCGTTCCTTCAGCGGAATAATAGCATTGTCCGTGATCGTAATGTGCTCGGGGCAAACCTTTGTGCAGCATTTTGTAATGTTGCAGTAACCGATGCCGAATTCATTCTTCAGTTCATCGACGCGGTTTTCGGTGTCGAGCGGATGCATCTCGAGAGCGGCCGTATAGACATAATGCCGCGGCCCGGCGAATTCGCTGTGCTTGTTGTGATCGCGAAGCACGTGACACACATCCTGACACAGAAAGCACTCGATGCACTTGCGAAACTCCTGCACTCGGTCGATATCGCCCTGCTGCATTCGCCAAGTGCCGTCCTCGGCGTCGGGTTTGCGCGGTTTGAATTTCTTGATGCGTTTCTTTACTTCAAAATTCCAACCCACGTCGCTGATCAGATCCTTTATCACGGGAAAGGCGCGCATCGGTTCGATCGTGACCGGCTTTGTAGTGTCGATCGTGTCGAGCCGGGTCATGCACATCAGTTTGGGCATGCCGTTGATCTCGGCCGAACACGAACCGCATTTCCCCGCCTTGCAGTTCCACCGACACGCGAGGTCGGGCGCCGACTCGGCCTGTATCTGATGCACCGCGTCGAGCACGACCATTCCCTCAGACACCTCTGTCTGATAGTCGATCATCTCGCCCCCCTCGCGGCCCCCGCGTCGTATGCTAAACGTTGCTCTCATTGTCGGAACGCAGGCTGCCAGCCTGCGTGTGCCGGACTCGCAGACTGGCGGCCTGCGTTCCGACTGTTATCCCATTTCTTCGATCACTTGCTTCAATTCTGCCGGCATCTCGGGTATCGGTACGCGGCGGACCTCCATGCGTCCGCCATCACCTTTGTTTAACGAAAAGTTGAACGTCGCGAACTCCGCCGCTTTCTCAGGATAGTCATCCCTGAAATGCCCGCCTCGGCTTTCTTTCCGTTCGAGGGCGGCACGGGTGATCGCTTCGCTGATGATCAAAAGATTGTGCAGATCGAGGGCGGTGTGCCAGCCAGGATTGAAGTCGATGTTGCCCGGTGCGTAGGACTTCGCGGCGCGGGCCTTCAACTGCTCGATGCCATCGATCGCGTGATTCATCTCGTCCTCTACGCGAACAATGCCGACCATCTCCTGCATCATCTCCTGCAGGTCAGCTTGGATGTTGAACGGGTTCTCGCCGCCTGTTCGGTCGAAAGGCTCATGCGCGGCTTTTGCCGTCGCTTCAACCTCAGCCGCGTTGATCGTCCCGCCGCCGTTCTCCTGCGCGAACTTCGCCGCGTACTCACCAGCGCGTTTTCCAAACACGATCAAATCGGACAGCGAGTTGCCGCCGAGACGATTTGCTCCGTTGATGCCCGCCGCGCATTCACCCGCCGCAAACAAGCCCGGCACCGTCGAGGCCTGCGTGTCGGCATCCACGCGAATCCCGCCCATTATGTAATGCGTCGTCGGCCCGACCTCCATCGGCGTGGCCGTGATGTCAAGATTTGCGAGCTGCATAAACTGGTGATACATCGACGGCAGTTTCTTTTTGATATACTCGGCCGCATTCGGCAGCTTCTCTTTTATCCACGCGATATCGAGATACACACCGCCGTGAGGCGAACCGCGACCCGCCTTTACCTCGCGCATGATGCACCTAGCCACGTGGTCGCGGGTGAGCAGTTCAGGCGGGCGGTTGGCCGATCTGTCGCCCTGTGTATAACGCCAGCCTTCTTCGGGGTCCTTGGCGGTCTGGTCTTTGTAGTTGTCCGGGATGTCGTCAAACATGAATCGGCGGCCTTCGCTATTTTGCAGGATGCCGCCCTCACCGCGAACGCCCTCGGTCACAAGGATGCCGCGCACCGACGGCGGCCAGATCATTCCCGTCGGATGGAACTGGACGAATTCCATATCGATCAACTCCGCTCCCGCGTCATACGCCAGAGCATGGCCGTCGCCCGTGCCTTCCCAGCTATTGCTTGTGATCTTGAATGCCCGCCCGACGCCACCCGTCGCAAGGATCAACGCTTTGCATTTGAATATCCGAAATCGTCCGTGCTCACGCTCGTAGGCGAGACATCCGACCACACGGTCGCCGTCCTTGAGCAGCGAGACGACCGTGACCTCCATATAGACCTCGATGCCCTGATGGATGCCGTGGTCCTGCAAGGTGCGAAT
>JAGOWF010000173.1 GCA_018060305.1 Pyrinomonadaceae bacterium | reverse complement strand
GCTTTTTCGACAGTGTTTCGCGGAACTCGCGGCAGCACTCGATGGCCGCCATTCGAGATCGCAGACACCATAACCGCGAGCTGGACGCCCGTCACCTCAAAATCGTCGCCGTGCGAATAGATCCGCGGGTTGCTGTTGCCGTAGGGCAGCTTTCCGGCAAATTCGCCCTCAAGATTGATGCCCGTCGGCTCGCCCAAGCCGAGCTGTTTGGCATAATCGATCATCTTCGCATTGCCAAAGTTCACGCCCGCACGCTGGAAATATCCATTGTTTGAGAATGCAAGCGCGTCGTCCAGCCCAAGCCTCGAAGGCGTCTTGAGCGCTCCGTTCTCTTTATCAATAACGCCCTCATTCAGTCCGGCGACACCCGTGACGAGTTTGATCGTCGAGCAGGGCTTGATCCCGCTGCGAACGGCCCAGTCCTGATTGACAATGGTCACGACCTTGCCTGTCTGGGCCTCCATCACGACGACCGACCCGGCGTGTTCGCCGAGCGCCGTTATGGCCGCGTTCCTTACATTTAGGTCTTCGCCCTCGGTATTGTCGTTTGAGATATTTGCGACCGTCTCGGTGCGCAAGCCTCGCTCAAATGCGATCGCTCGCGCAATTGCCTCGCGGCGGGCCTGCTCGCGGCGACGGCGTTCGGCTTCGATAGCGGCACGGCGCTCGGCCTCTTTGCGGCGGCGTTCTACCTCCGCCTTTCGCTGCTCGGCACGCGAGAGTTTGCCCTTGCCGTCCTTCTTGCCCTTTGCGTCCGCAAGCCGCTCTTTCTCCTTCTGACGCTTGTCGCGTTCCCGTTCCCTTGCGGTCTGCTTCTTATTCTTATTGTCCCGAGCGTTTTTCGCTGACTGCTTTGCACGGTCGCGTTCGCGTCTGGTGTCCTTTGCCTTCTTGTCGGCCTTAGCGGCCGTGGCCTTTTTGTTCTTGCTGTCCTTGGCCTTGCGCGACTGGGCCGTGGCCGAGCCGGAGGCGAACAGCAAGCTGACGAGCGCCAGCAGAATTGCGGCAAAAGATACTCTCGGGAACATTAACTTCATGCTTTACCTCGGGTCGGAAGAGATTTATCTTGATTATTTGAGACGGCCGGGAACCGATAAGCTTAGCCGTCTCAGGCGTTTTACAGAAAAACTATCGTAAACTATAGCATCCAATATTGGACGCACGCAAGCGCTTTTTATAGATGCCATAATCAACGCTTACTGACCGGCAATGACCTTTTTCAATACTTTTCGCGGCCGCCTGCTGCTCATCCTTGCCGTTTTGCTGATGGCGACGCTTGGTGTGCAGTATTATCTCAACCTGCTCACGCAGGAGGAGAACAACGAGTTGCGCGAATCTCAGGCACAGGCGCTCGTCGCGGGTATCACGCTCGGATTCACGTCGATACCGATGAAGGACAAGCGCGTGCAGGATCTGGTTGATGAGACCGACCAGACCTATTTTGACGCCGCGACGAAGGAACGGATCAAGGACATTATTATTATCGACAGCGAATTCCGCATCACTGACAGCCTCAATCCGGCTTACCTGCCGACGACCGACGATAACGACGAGGTCGTTTTCAAAAAGATCGGTGACATACAAGGCCTGCCGCCGCTGATGGAAAGCTCGCGCATCGGCGACGACCTAAAAAATTTTCCCAATCCTCTGACAGCCGAGAACAGGAACCAAACCGACGAGGCACACGCCATTCCGATCGAAACCAGCCAGGGCCGCTGGTACGTCATGGTGCTGTTAAAAAATGACCGCACGCAGGCCGCGTGGCGTGCCGCGCGGCCGCTTGTCTATACGTTAGGCGTTCTGCTCGTGTCATCGATCATTACCTTTCTGCTGGTGTGGCGATTCGGCCGCCCGATCTCAAACCTGTCGAATGCCGCCCGCGAGGTTGCAAGCGGCAACCTCGGCGTCCGCGTGCCTGATGCCGCACGAAACGACGAGATGGGCCGGCTGGCACAAAACTTTAACGAGATGGCCGCCGAGTTAGAGAAAAAGCGCGACATCGAAGCTCAACTCCAACAGGCCGAGAAGAGCGCCGTCGTCGGCCGCCTCGGCTCGGCCATTGCCCACGAGATACGCAATCCGCTCAACTATATCAATCTGACGCTCGACCACATGCGGCTTAAATTCGCGCCCGGCGATGACAAGGACAAGGCGATCTTTGAAAAACTGACATCGCAGCTCAAAGCCGAGGTCGCCCGTATCGATCAGCAGATATCGGATTTTCTCAACTACTCGCGCCCCGCAAAAGCTAATCTTCAGCCGACGGGCGCCCGCAGCATCATCGAAGAGAGCCTTCGCATCATCGAGCCGCAGGCAGCCGAAAAGGGCATAACGATCAGCATCGTCGAACACGAGAACGTCCCGCAGGTAATGGCCGATGCCGAGTTTTTGCGCTCCGTATTTAACAACCTTTTCATCAATGCGATCCAGTCGATGGAAACCGGCGGCGGACATCTCAATATCAAGATATCGCCATCCGACGACGGACGCTACGTCGCGTTCGAGGTCGCCGACACCGGCGGCGGCATAAGCCCTGAGAACGTCTCAAAGATATTCGAGCCTTACTTCTCGACAAAAGAAACAGGCACCGGTTTGGGCCTCGCGATCGTCCAAAAGATCGTCGATGTCCACAACGGCACGATCGACGTTGAATCGACCGAAGGAGCTGGGACTAAATTTACGGTACGGCTACCTTCAGTCGAAGATAACCACATAGGAACATAGAACACATAGACCTTAATTCTAGTTCTTTTCTATGTGTCCTATGTTCCTATGTGGTGAAATTGTCCTATGGCACGTAAATCAATACTCGTCGTCGATGACGAGAAAAATCAGCGAGAGATACTTGAGACGATCCTGTCCGGTGAGGGCTATGACGTGACCACCGCGTCGTCGGGTGAGGCAGCGATGAAGTTTGTTGCCGACCGGCATTTCGATCTTGTCCTCACCGACCTCAAGATGACCGGCATGAGCGGGCTCGACCTGTTAAAGTCGCTCACCGATTACGACAAATCGATCATCGTTATCCTGCTGACGGCGCATGGTTCGGTCGATTCGGCCGTGGACGCGATGCGACTGGGCGCATTCGAATATCTCCAAAAACCCTACGACAGCGAAAAGCTGCTCGATACCGTCTCGCGGGCGTTAAAGAAGCTCACAACGCTCGACGCCGAGATCATCTCCGTCTCGCCCGAGATGGACAAGGTCAAGAAGCTCATCCTCAAGATCGCAAAATCGAACTCGACCGTCCTTATACGAGGCGAATCCGGCACGGGAAAAGAATTGATCGCACGCTCGATCCACGCTAACAGCCCGCGCTCGAACGAGACATTTCAGGCCGTAAATTGTGCCGCGATCAACGAGAATTTGCTAGAAAGCGAGCTCTTTGGCCACGAAAAAGGCTCATTCACCGGCGCCGTCTCAGATAAGAAAGGCCTCTTTGAGATCGCCCACGGCGGAACGCTTTTTCTCGACGAGATCGGCGAACTCGACATCTCACTGCAGGCAAAGATACTGCGTGCGTTGCAAGAGAAGCAGATCCGCCGCGTCGGCGGCACGCGCGAGTTGAATGTCGATGTCCGCGTCGTCGCCGCGACCAACCGCGACCTGCTCCACATGGTCGAGGAAAAACGCTTTCGCGAAGACCTTTATTACCGCCTCAACGTCCTCTCGATCGAACTGCCCGCCCTTCGCGAGCGCCGCACGGACATTCCCGTGCTGATCGATTATTTCGTCAAAAAACATACGCGCGGCACCAGCCGAAAGATCACCATTCAACCGGATGCCCGCCGCATCCTTGATGATTACGCCTATCCGGGCAACGTCCGTCAACTCGAATCCGCCCTCGAACGCGCGATCCTCTTGTGCGAAGATGACAAGGTCACCATCGACGACCTGCCGCCCGAAATGACCGGCGGCACCGGCCGCTCAGCCGCCACAAGCAGCGGCGACCTATTCCATCTACCGGCCGAAGGCGTCAACTTCGAAGACGTCGAACGCAGCCTCATTATGCAGGCCATGTCGAGAACGGACAACAACATAACGAAGTCAGCGAAATTACTCGGCCTGACGTTCAGGACACTGCAATATCGGCTCGAGAAATTTGGATTTAAGAAAGACGGTGACGAAACAAACGACGCGCATGACGAATAAAATCGTGCTAGAATGCTTCGAAAGAGGTTCTTATGACGCCCGAGTTTAATACAGTTTTGAATGCCGCCATGCAATTGGCGCCGGCCGACAGGCTAAAGCTGGTTAGCCGCCTTTCGATCGTCACCAGCCGAGGGAAGAAAGCAGGTGCGGTTGAAAAGTATTTCGGTATGTTCAACAGTGGCGACCCTAACTCGGCTGACAACGATAAGATTGATGCGGACTTGGCTAAAGAGTATCTGGCTACACACGAACCTGAGAATTGATGCTCGTCGACACATCCGGATGGTTCTGCATATTTGACGATGACGACCATCGGCATGATTCCGCGACTGACCTATATCGTTCGCACCCTTTTCGACTGACCCACAACTACATCATCGCTGAATTAGTCCCTCTGATCATTGCGAGGCGAAAGGGCCTTTCAAAAGCCCTCGATGCTGTCGCGAGCGTTCTTGAGGATGTCAATGTTGAGATCGTTTGGGTTGACCAAACACTCACTAGGCGAGCTATCGAGCTTCTAAACGAACGACGCGATAAGACCTGGTCAATTTGCGATGCCGTGAGCTTTATTCTCATGTCCGAATTCGGCTTGAACGATGCTTTAACGACCGACCATCATTTCAAACAAGCAGGATTCAATCAGCTCCTTGAATCTTAAAAGGAGGCCACGCCATGGAATGGTTTTCAACTCTTTCGTTAGCACTTGGCTCGGCCTGGACGAGCGGGATCAATCTTTACGCAACTGTCACGGTTCTCGGGTTGCTGCAAAAGTTCGGTGCGACCAAGCTGCCCGGCGGGCTCGACGCGCTGGATAACTGGTGGATCATCGGTGTTGCGGGCGGCCTTTACCTTGTCGAGTTTTTTGCGGACAAGATACCGTATGTCGATAGCGTTTGGGACGTTGTTCACACATTCATTCGCGTTCCGGCCGGGGCGATCGTCGCGTATGCGGCGACGAATCAGCTTGATTCGAGCATCACGATCCCTGCAGCGTTGGTCGGCGGCGGGCTTGCGTTCGCGTCGCACGGGACAAAGGCGGCGGCGCGCGTCGGGGCCAATTTCTCGCCCGAGCCCGTGTCAAACTGGGCACTGTCGTTTGTCGAGGATGGCATCGCGTTGATCGGTGTCGTCCTCGCGGTATTCGCGCCCGTGCTCATCGCGGCAGTGCTGATCGTCTTTTTGCTCTTCTTTATCTGGTTCTTTCCAAAGGTGTTGCGGGCCGTGCGAAAGCTTTTTCGCGCCGTCGCTGCCTTTTTTCGCGGCGAAAGCTTTGCCGATGTCGCGCGTAAGGCAAACTGACCCGTGGAAAGGCTCTTTCAGATCCTTGCCGTTATATTCGCCGCCGCGGCCGGCGTCTTGTTCTGGCTCGGCTATACCGACGGCCTCTTCGTCGCCGCGGTGCTGGGCGCGGTCTGCTTCTTTCTGAGCATCCGATTCCAGGTCAAGGGTCGCATGGCGAATCGCGACATGGAACCTGACGAGCCCGAGGAACCATGATTTTGTCCGCAGTTGTTAAGCCGCTAAAATAATCACGAATGAGCAACATCGAGCATCTGCTCGCGAACAACAAAGATTGGGCGGCGAGGTCACTGGAACATGACCCGCGATTTTTCGCGCGTCTTGCTGACCAGCAAAATCCCGACTACTTGTGGATCGGCTGTTCGGACAGCCGCGTGTCGGCCAACGTGATCGTTGATCTCGCACCGGGCGAGGTGTTCGTTCACCGCAACGTCGCAAATCTCGTCAATCACACCGACATGAATTGCCTTTCGGTGATACAGTTTGCGGTCGAGGTGCTGCAGGTCGAGCATGTCATCGTGTGCGGCCATTACGGCTGTGGAGGCGTTGTGGCGGCCATGGACGGCGAACGCCACGGCCTGATAGATAACTGGCTG
>JAGOWF010000172.1 GCA_018060305.1 Pyrinomonadaceae bacterium | reverse complement strand
AATTTTGTTAAGGGAAAGCCCGGCGAACCCGTGCTGATCTCGTGGGACGACGCGACGACGATGTTCCACGAATTCGGCCACGCACTTCACGGTTTATCGTCGAATGTGACCTATCCGTCGGTGTCTGGAACGGCAACCGCGCGGGACTTTGTCGAGTTCCCGTCGCAGCTTCTCGAACACTGGCTGTCAACTCCCGAGGTGCTTCAGAAATACGCCCTTCATTATGAAACGGGCAAGCCCATTCCGCAGGCTCTGGTCGATAAGATCAAGCGGACAGCCACCTTTAACGAAGGCTTTGCTACGACCGAATATTTGTCGAGTGCGTTGGTCGATATGAAGCTGCACCTGGCCGATCCGACCAACATAAATATCGATACATTTGAGCGCGAAACGCTCGCATCGCTGGGCATGCCGCACGAGCTTGTGATGCGTCACCGGCTGCCGCAATTTGGGCATCTCTTTTCGAGCGACAGCTACTCGGCGGGCTATTACAGCTACCTCTGGTCCGATGTGCTGACGGCCGATGCTTTCGGTGCGTTTACCGAGGGCAAAGGCCCATACGATAAGGCTGTGGCCGCCAGATTGAAAAAATATATCTTCTCTGTCGGCAACACTCTGGATCAGGCGCAAATGTACCGCAACTTCCGTGGACGCGACCCCAACGTCGATGCCCTGATGATCAAACGCGGCTTTCCGGTGAAGAAGTAACTTCGTTACGGCCGTCCCTTCATTATTGAGTTGTCGAGCCCGATGTTCTTGAGGATCGACGCGGTTTCGGCGGTGTTCGCTCTGCGAGGAGTGACGCCGTCGATCATTATTGGGATTAGTTCGATCTGATCGATCGCGGCGCGATCGGCGGTTTCGGTGAGGACGGTCGAGACGCGGAGAACGAGGCCTTTTTTAGTCTCCGTGTCGCGCTGGTCAAAGATGAAATTGCCCAACGAATAGAAGATCGGACGGTCGCGATACGATTCCGTAGTCTGGATCCAATGCGGATGCGCGCCGATGACAATGTCGGCCCCTGCATCAATAGCGGCGTGAGCAAAATCGACCTGCGGCTGATGCGGTTTTCGCGTGTATTCAACGCCGGCGTGCATCGTCACGACGACGAGATCGCTGATCGACTGCGCTTTTTTGACGGCCGCCGCGAGGCGGTCACGGTCCTCGATGCGGGCGACGAGGTCACTTGGCCGCGTGGCGCCATTATCATTGAGCGTCGCGTACGACGCACCGATAAACGCTATCCGCACACCGTTTGCTTCAACGACCTGCGGTTCCCACTCTCGTCCGCTGCCACCCACGCCGACGTGAGCGACACCGAGTTCGTCAAGATATTTTTGCGTGAACCGCAGGCCGTCAGCCCGCTGGTCCATCGCGTGGTTGTTGGCGAGATTTACGAGCTTGAAGTTAAACTTCTTGATCACCGACGCCTGATCGGTGCGGGCGTTAAAGACGAGGCCCTTGCCGCGGATGCGGTCGTTACCCGAGATCGGACATTCGAGGTTCGCAAAATTGAAATCGCTCGACGCGAGTAGTTCGGCTAACGACCGAAACGGAAGATCAGGCGTGCCCGCACGATCCATTGCCGCAGATACTCCACGCGACAGCATCATGTCACCCGTTGCGATGAACGTAGCCTTACGTTCGCCGACCCTCTTTTTCGCCGGCGGCGTCTGAACATTTGACGCCGGACGCAGCGGGCAGCCGGTCAGCAATATTAATGTGATCGCGGCGATGGCCGCTCCCGTTACGATCCTCGATCCGAGAGTCCTTGTCATCATTATTTTCCTTTATAAGAGGGATCTATTTTAGCCCCAAATTCCTCATTCTGCGATACTAGATACCTCTGATCATACAGCTTTACCGGTTCGACAGGTCGCCGCTCTATGAGTTTGGTCGATTGAGCCTATCGAGAAGCTCGCGGCGGTAGCGTTCCATCTCGCGGTCAAACTCTTCAAACTCACGCGCCTGAGTTATACGGTCACGTTCCTTCTGAGTAAGAAATTTATTACCCTTGATCGGGGAGTTCTTGAGTGATTCGAGCCAACCGTGGAGTTGCTTTGAGATGTTCACGGCCCGACCTGTGAGATCTGAAATTTCAGATCTAAAATTTGAGAAGCGTTCCAGCGGTTCGCAGATACGGAGCATGGATCGCGACTCTCCCGCTGAGCCTTTTGCAATATAAAGAAATTGGATCAGCTCTGTTGTGGCCCCACGTTCAAAGCCCTCGGCGATGTTATTCGATATGGACAAGGCTGCCCGCTCAAGCTGGCTTTTTGTATCCCCAAGCCCTCGAAACTCTGCCTTCTCCGTCAATGCAAATACGCGAAGCGCAAATTCGACAGCGGCCTTCCAAACTGGCACTTCCTCGAAACTGGAATACTTCATACAGCAGACGCAAACATCTCAAATCTCAGATCTGAAATTTGAGATCATTTTAGCCCCAAATTCCTCATTCTGCGATACAAATGGCTGCGGTCAACGCCCATTGATTCGGCGGCTTTTGAGACGTTGCCGTCGTGTTCGGCGAGTTTGTGTCGAATGAACTCACGTTGGTAGGCGTCGGTGGCGTCTTTGAACGATGGGAAGCGGAATCCGGCGAACGTGTTCTCGCCGTTCGGCACGGCGTCGATGGGCGGCAGATCGCCGGCGTCGATCCGCACCTTTTGCGACATGATGACTATGCGCTCGACCGTGTTCTTAAGCTCGCGGACGTTGCCAGGCCAGGCGTGAGCCGCAAAAACGTCAAGTGCATCGGCGGCAAACTCTTTAGCCTTTCGCCCGTAATCGGCTGAAAATCGCCGGTTAAAATGCTCGACGAGCGCTGGAATGTCTTCCGTCCGCTCTCGCAGCGGCGGAACCTGAAACGGGATCACGTTTAGACGGTAGAACAGGTCCGGGCGAAAATTGCCATTCTCGATCAGGCCGTCGAGCGGCTTGTTGGTAGCCGATATGACGCGAACGTCCACGCTGACGGGTGTGTTGCTGCCGACCGGCTCGAACCGCTGCTCCTCAAGCACACGGAGCATCTTGGCCTGCACACGGGCTGACATGTCGCCGATCTCGTCTAGAAAAAGCGTCGCGCCGTTGGCGACCTCAAACTTCCCTTTTTTAGCGCGAGTTGCACCCGAGAATGCACCTCGTGCGTGGCCAAAAAGCTCGGATTCTACTAATTCTTCCGGGATCGCAGCAGAATTTATCTCGACAAACGGCGATCCGGCGCGTTTTGACTGGGCGTGGATGGCGCGTGCGACCAGTTCTTTGCCCGTGCCGCTCTCGCCGGATATCAGAACGCGGCCGTCGGTCGGAGCGACGACGATGATCTGTTTGCGAAGTGCACGCATCGCGACCGATTCGCCGACCATGACGTATTGCTCGGCAAGGTCGCTGCGAAGCTGCTCGTTTGTCAATTCCAACTGACGTTGCCGGATCGCGTTTTTGACGGTAACCACCGTGCGTTCGAGGCTGAGCGGTTTCTCGATAAAATCGAACGCGCCGAGTTTAGTGCTTTTTACGGCCGTCTCGATATTGCCGTGGCCCGAGATCATCACAACAGCGGCGTCGCAGCCATCGTCCTTTAATCTGTGAAGCGTTTCCAGGCCGTCGATACCGTCGCCCAGCCAAATATCGAGCAGGACACATGCGTAGCTGCTGCGGGCGGCAAGGTCAAGGCATTCCTCACCCGTCACCGCCGTCTCAACCTCCAAACCTTCGTCCGCGAGAACGCCGCGAAGCGCATCGCGAATGCCCGGTTCGTCATCGACTATGAGGACCCTATTAGACACTAGAAGGCGATAGACCGACGAACCCTGTCCCGGACCTCTGTCCAGTCCCGTTCGGACAAGGTTCCGACAACACGAACGCCGGTCTGCTCTTGCGTGTTGAGGAACATTCGGACTGCCGATGGCCGATCCAAGCCGGCTTCTACCCAGTCGTGTAGGATAACATCGGTCGCAGCAACTGCTTTGTCGATCCTTGTCGTCACAAGTGCCAAGAGAGTGTCAGGGCGTTCGGCGTGGTAGAAATCAGTGGAAATTACAATTGCGGGTCTCGGCTTAATGCCCTGAACACCCTCAAAGAGTGCGATTACAACGTCGCCGGCCTTCACGACCGATCCTCTTCTAGCTCGCACTCCTCAAAACGACGGAACGCCGATAAAGCGACGTCTCGCATGTCCTCGTCCGACCAATCATCAATATCGTCACTGCCTTTTGCATAACGATCCTTAAGAAATAATGCAAAATCCAGCACTTCCTGTGCCTTCTCGGTCGGAAGAACGCTAATAGCGTCCAGTATGCTGGTCGATGGTGTACTCATAACACTCGCATTATAACCGAAAAGTTCTATCAACCAAGCGGTAATTCGATGATGAACCTCGCCCCCCGCGGCTGGTTTGCGGCGACATTGATGCGGCCGTTGTGGTCGGTGATGATGCGCTTGACGATAGCGAGGCCGAGACCGGTGCCGCGGCCTTTCGTCGAGAAATACGGTTGAAAAAGTTTTTGGAGATCGGCCGCCGCCACGCCGCGGCCATTGTCGGTGACCTCGGCAACTATCATCTCGCGCGCAATGTCGTGGCGGGCGGATATCCTGACAAGCTTTTGCTCGACCGTATCGTCAAACGATTCGGCCGCATTGTCGATCAGGTTCACGAAAACTCGTTTGATCTGTTCGGCATCATGCAGCATCTCGGGCAGCGACCCGTTCTCCGTAAATTCTATTTCCACACCGGGAAACCGGCCCTCGACCGACGCAACAGCCTGACGTATAACATCCTTGACATCGCCTGGCAGGAGGACAGCCTCGGGCAGGCGCGCAAAGCGCGAGAACTCATCTACCATCGCCTTTAGCGACCCGACCTCGCGAATAATGGTCGCGGTACTCTCGTTAACGACATCGCCGATCGGTCCTTTGTCGTTAACACGATTGCCCCCGCCCTTATCGATGTGGCCCGTTCGATCGAATCGCTTGGCAATGCGCTCGGCCGATAATTGTATCGGCGTAAGCGGATTCTTGATCTCGTGAGCCATTCGTCGGGCCACCTCTTGCCACGCGGACGCGCGCTGGGCGGCGATCAACTCAGAAAGATCCTCGATCACGAGAACGACACCGCCATCGTCTGGTAACGCCGTAGCTGTGATCGATACCGATCTCTCGACGTCGCTGCTGAGCGTTGTCTGCTCGGTCGCCGAGCCCATCCGGCGGGCCCTTGCAACGAGACGCGAAACTACAGCAGCGGCCGCCTCGTCCATAAGGCCGACGACCGGCGAACCGACTGTTCCACTCTCGCCCACAGCAAGGATCGACTTTGCCGCATCGTTGATCGTCGTTACTCGCATGTCCGAATCAAGCGAGACGACGCCGGTCGGCAGAGTTTCGAGGACTGTCTCGATATAACGCCGGCGTTCTGCAAGCTCGGCGGCATTTGACTCGAGCCTTGCCGACATATCATTGAATGCGTTGACCAGGATCGCCAACTCGTCCTCCGCCAGCACGTCAACACGGTGAGCTAGGTTGCCCGCCGCGATCTCACCGGCGCCCTCGGCAAGTGCTTTGATAGGCGTCGTCAGGCCGCGGGCGACGTAGAAAGCGATCCATGAGGAGGCAAACATCAGTAGAAACGTCATAACACCGAGCGTCAAGAGCGCGACGCGGCGGATTGTCTGCTGCTGTTTGTTTAGCCTGTCGAGTTCGGCGAGAGAACTGTCGATGGACGGTTCGTTCGCGTTACGTGCCTGCCTGATGACCTGCTGCGGAAGCTGCGAGAACCAGCGGTCAAGAGCTCGGTTCATAAACAGGTACGAGAACGACGCCATCGCCAGTATCGGCAGCAGACTGACGAGAAAGAAATACGCGAGAAGGCGCGTCTTTATTTTTGCCCCCAGCTCAAACGTGCGGCGTTCGCGGACTAGCTTGATGATGCTGCGTAGGAAAATGAACGCAAAGACGATGAGCGCAAAAAAATTGAGCGTCATCAGGGCATAGAGAAGGATCAGGTCGCTCGACGTCTCGATGGTGAAGGATTTCCAGAGGTTGGACATCTGCAGGA
>JAGOWF010000171.1 GCA_018060305.1 Pyrinomonadaceae bacterium | reverse complement strand
TGGATAACTGCGCAAACTCCGCACCGGCGGGGCCCGCGCGTAACTCCGCGAGCTTTTTCTGCATGGCGACAGCGGCAGTCAGGGCGTTCTTAGCATCGTTCGGAGTTGGTTTCGGTGCTCCAAAAAGAGCCATCAGGCCGTCACCGATGTATTTATCGAGCGTGCCGCTATTCTCAAAAATGATCTCAGACATGGCCGAGAAGTATTGATTCAGAAGGCCGACGACCTTTTCCGGTGCGGCACGTTCGGATATTCCCGTAAAACCGCGGATATCGGCAAAAAGAACTGTGATCGTTTCGTTTACGCCGCCGAGCCGGAATGAATCCGGGTCTTCCAGGAGTTGCTTTACCACGTATTCGGGCATAAAACGGCCGTAATTCGCTCGGGCCACTTCCTCGCGGGCGAGCCGTTGGTGTGCCTTGACCGTTTCGACGGTAACGGCAGTTTGGGCGGCGACGGCCGAGATCAATTCAAGATGGTCCTGTCGAAATGCCGCAAACGGATCAAGGCGGTCGGCATACAGCACGCCGTGAACACCTGACTGCGTTATCAACGGCGCGCAGATCGTCGAACGAACGCCCTGCGAGACGATGGACTCGGCGCCGCCAAACAATTCGTCAGTTTTCGCATCCTGAGAAAGCACGGCGACACGGTCGTCCATCACTTTTCGCGTGATCGTGCGGCTGACGGCAAGCTTTTCGCTGAGTTTTGCAAAACTCGCCTCGCGCGTCTTTGCCCCGATCTGATATAGCGATGCGTGAGGGTCGTTCTTCCCATCCTTGGTCTCATCGCTCGTCAACAGGGCGATCACACGGTCAGCAGGCGTCCCGCGAAAGATCAGATCGGTCGCCCGTTCAAATATCTCTTCTAGGTCGAAAACCGTGCCGAGCGTCTTGCTCATCTCGAATAGCAGCTCAAGTATCTTGGCCTTTCGCCTCAGGTCCTTGACCTCTTCGGGAGTCGCGGCCTCGGGTTCCAGCGACAGATTTGACCGGCGGCCCATGAATTCATTGACCGATAGCTGCACCTGCGTGTGGCCCATCGGCGAATCGTCAAACGTAACGCTCTGAGCCGTCGGAGATTCGCCTTGTCCCACCGGTTCCGACTCCGCCGCATCCAAAACCGGTGCAACCGAACTGAATACTAGCTGACTCTCACCGATAACGATCACGTCCTCGTCATTCAGCGTGATCTCCAGATGCTGCGATCCGTTGACAAAAACATGATTGACGCTGCGGATCAACTGGCCATTCTCGATATGGCCATCGACAATGCGGAACGACCCTTCTTTGCCAATGATGAACGCATGCTTGCGCGAGACGCGGCGATCATTGAGCGTGATCACATTCTCACGAGCACGGCCAATGGTAATAGCCTCGCCCGGTGCAAACTCGGTTTCCCAGGTATTCCCAGTCGGATCGGTAATGGTAAGTTTCGCGTTCAAAACTAGCGTAATTGTAAGACGTAAGCGAGAAATGGCAAATTGCAACGCGTCATCGCCGATGACAGTTATCCTTGATAAAGGCCGCAAAGTTTCAGTTGATAGCCGAAAACCGTGTATTGGGAGATTGGTCTCGAACAAAATATTTTTCGAGAACTTGAGCTATAGTTATGATAAATTTCGCCTTGTAGGCTGGATAGAAATCTTATGAAGGTTCAGTTTCCATAGGGAGGGCATATGCGGGCAACAGGACAGACAAGGCACAAACCTAGACAGCGAAGGGCATATGCCGGCTGCCTTGTGATATTGCTTGTCGTTGCGGTTGGGTATCGAACGGCAACATCTGAGGCGGTGATTCCGTTCGACATCACTTCGACGTTCGAGACGAATACCGCCGAGGGCTGGCTGCCTCGGATCGGCCCCGAAACGGTGGCACCAACATCGGCCGATAAGCATTCGGGGAACTTCAGTCTTCTGACCACAGGCAGACAGCAGCCTTTTTTTGGCTGCAAGATAAACGTGACGAATCAGATGGCTACCGGATCGCGTTATCAGATATCCGTGTGGGCCAAACTCGCACCGGGGTCGGCTGCGACGAACCTACGGATCAACCTGCAACGTACGCTCGGCGGTAACACGACCTATCACGGTGTAACGGGCAACGTGGCCGTTACCGATGGAGCGTGGGTGCTACTGTCGTCAACCTATAATTATGCCTTAGCGCATGACACGCTTTGGCTTTATGTAGAATCTGACG
The DNA here is from genome assembly GCA_018060305.1 of Pyrinomonadaceae bacterium. Classification (GTDB taxonomy): domain Bacteria; phylum Acidobacteriota; class Blastocatellia; order Pyrinomonadales; family Pyrinomonadaceae; genus OLB17. The sequence continues at coordinate 3,856 of JAGOWF010000171.1, read as the reverse complement.
CGGGCACACCGTCATTTTATATTGATGATTTTGAGTTGCGATTCTTGCCCCCACTACAGATACAGCAGGAGATTCCCGCGCTGCGACAGTTTCTTGCTCCAATGAAGATCGGCGCGGCCATCGGGGCCGGAGCGATCGGCGGGGATGCTCATACGCAGTTGCTGACCAAGCATTTCAACAGTATTACATCAGAAAATGACATGAAATGGGGCCCGATCCACCCATCAGAGAATACTTACAACTATGGTCCGGCGGATGCCCAAGTTGCATTCGCGGTGGCGAACGGAATGCAGGTACGCGGCCACGCGTTGGTTTGGCACGAGCAGAATCCGAACTGGCTATTCCTTGACGGCAACGGCCAGCCCATGACACCGACGCCGCAAAACAAGGCGTTGCTGCTGGCCAGGCTTGATGCTCACATTCGCGCCGTGGTCGGCCACTTTGGAAGCAATGTGTACGCTTGGGACGTTGTGAATGAGGTTATAGATCCGGCGCAGCCTGACGGATATAGGCGAAGCCAGTGGTTCAACATTTGCGGGACCGAATACATCGATAAGGCCTTTCAGGTGGCTCGTGAGGTTGCCCCGAATGCCAAGCTTTTTATCAATGATTACAACACGACGGATCCGACCAAGCGCGCCTTTCTACTTGCGTTGGTTCAGAACCTCAAGGGTCGCGGCATTCCGATCGATGGCGTTGGGCACCAAATGCACAGTAATATTGACGGCCCTCCCGCAAGCGTCGTGACCAACACGATCAATATGTTCGCCGCCATTCCTGGCATCGATAATCATGTGACTGAGTTGGACATCAGCGTCTATAACAATGGAACGCAAACGTATTCGTCCATTCCTCGCGAGGTGTTACGGCGCCAAGGATTTCTGTATCGCGACTATTTTGTGGCCTTCCGACAGGCGAACGCCCAGGGCAAACTCAGCTCGGTTACGACCTGGGGACTGGCCGACGACAGTACGTGGCTTTCAAACTTCCCGATCCCGCGTCTTGAAGCACCGTTGCTCTTTGATCATTTGCTCCAAGCGAAGTTTGCATACTGGGGGATTGTCGGGCCATCACGATTGCTTGTCCCGTTCGATTACGACAACGATGGCAAGACTGATTTCTCTGTATTCCGTCCATCGAGCGGGGCGTGGTATCTGCAGAGATCGACAGCGGGATTTCAGGGATTGCAGTTTGGGGCAAGCGGTGACAAGCTGACACCGGCGGATTACGACGGTGACGGGAAGACGGATATTGCGATATATCGACCGTCCACGGGTATCTGGTACATATTGAACAGCTCGAATGGGACGGTGTCGTATCCGGTGTTTGGGGTGGCGGAGGATCTGCCCGCTCCGGGTGATTATGACGGGGACGGAAAGGCTGATTGGACAGTGTTCAGGCCGTCGCAGGGGACTTGGTATCGAACGAATTCGTCTAACGGGACGACATTTGGGATGCAGTTTGGGGCGAATGGCGATGTGCCGACGGTCGGGGACTTTGACGGGGACGGAAAGAACGATCTCGGCATCTTCAGGCCGTCTGTCGGGGATTGGTACAACATCCGCAGCTCGAACGGTTCTGTTTTCGGCGAAAGGTTTGGGCAGACGGGCGACAGGATCGCACCGGCGGATTATGACGGTGACGGGAAGACAGACATTGCGATCTATCGGCCATCGACAGGATTGTGGGTGGTGAGAAAGAGTGCGACGGCGACGTATTCGTATGAGGTGTTCGGCTTGCCAGCCGACGTCCCGATCTCGGGTGATTACGACGGCGACGGCAAGGCTGACATCGGCGTCTGGCGTCCATCGGATGGGACTTGGTATATCAAGCGAAGCGACAACAGCCAATTCATCGTATTCCCGTGGGGCCAGACCGGCGACAAACCGACGCCCGCGGCGTATGGGAACTAGGCAGGGCAGGGAGCGGTAGCGACCGGATTCCGTAACGACTCGCTAATGAGGGTAGGAAGAATCCGGTCGCTACCGCTCCTGGTTCTGATTTGAGGGGACACAAAAAAAGGCAACTCACAATTGCCGTTGGCTTTAGCCAACGGTTAACGGTTCAAACAACTGTCGGGCTTTAGCCCAACCGACGGGTTGGGCTAAAGCCCGATCCCACTGTCCCGGCCAACCGTTGCCTGAAGGCAACGGCAATAATGTCACGGCAATAATGCAGCGGCAATAATTTAACGGCGATGTCACTGAAGGCTGCCAGGCGATGCGTGCGGGCAAGGGTGCCCGTGTTCCGACGGAGCACAGTCACAATTGCCGTTGGCTTTAGCCAACGGTTAACGGTTCAAACAATTGTCGGGCTTTAGCCCAACCGACGGGTTGGGCTAAAGCCCGATTCCATTGTCCCGGCCAACCGTTGCCTGAAGGCAGCGGCAATAAGGCAACGTCGATTTCGCTGAAAGCTGTCAGACGACACACGCGGGCAGGGATGCCCGCGTTCCGACGCCTTGAAGCGTTCGGGATTGCCGTTGGGTTTAGCCAACGGTTAACGGTTCAAACAACTGTCGGGCTTTAGCCCAACCGACGGGTTGGGCTAAAGCCCGATTCCATTGTCCCGGCCAACCGTTGCCTGAAGGCAACGGCAATAATGCAGCGGCAATAATTTAACGGCGATGCCACTGAAGGCTGCCAGGCGATACGTGCGGGCAAGGTGCCCGCGTTCCGACGGAAGCACACGTGGGCAAGGTGCCCGCGTTCCGACGCGGAATGTCAGGCGGCTTTTTCGATGCCGTAGCGGGAGAGTTTTAGATAGAGGCCGCGGCGGGTTAGGCCGAGTTCGTTGGCGACGCGCGAGATGTTCCAGTTGTGGCGTGCGAGTGAGGCTCGGATGAGCTGCATTTCGAGCTCAGAGACGGCCTCCTCGAGCGTTCCGCCCGATGAGATGTTTGCGAATGGCGAATAGACGCCGTCGAATGATGCTATCGGGCGATCCTTTGAGCCCGTATCGAACGGCGTCAGCGGTTTTGCACTGCGTTTTAGCTCGGGCGAGAGGTGTGCGGGCGTGACGACCTCGCCGTCCTCGGCACGGGCGACGATTCGCTGTATCTCGTTGCAAAGCTGGCGGACGTTGCCCTCCCAGTTACACACCATCAGCATATCGATGGTCTGCGGCGTGAAGGTAACGTCGTGCTTGTCAAAGCGCGATGAGTAATGATTGACGTAATAGTTGACGATCGGCGGTATCTCAGCACGACGCTCTCGCAATGGCGGGACGCGAAGGCGGATGACGTTCAGGCGATAATACAGATCCTCTCTGAACGATCCGTCCGCGACCTTTTCCTCAAGCGGCATGTTTGTCGCGGCGATGATGCGGACATCGACCTTGATCGGCTTTTTCTCGCCAAGCGGCTGTATCTCGCCTTCCTGCAAAAATCTGAGCAGTTTTGGCTGCACGTCGATGGGCAGGTCGCCGACCTCGTCCAGAAACAGTGTTCCGCCGTCGGCCGTGCGGATCGTGCCGGGCGAATCGTTAACGGCGCCGGTGAACGCGCCCTTCTTGTAGCCGAAAAGGTGCCCTTCGGCGAGTTCCTTTGGCACGGCCGTGCAGTTAAACGGCACAAAGATCTTGTCTTTGCGGTTAGACAGTGTGTGGATCGCCCGCGAGACCAGCTCTTTTCCCGTTCCCGATTCGCCAGTCACGAGCACCGTAACATCCGACGAGCGGATCTTATGCACTTCATCGACCAGCGCCGTCATTGCCGGGGACGAATGAATAAATCCCGGCATCAGGCTGCTCGATGTGTGAGTGCTGGCCTGCGCTTCGGCGGGCGTTGAGCGGTCTCGCTCACGCAGGGCGATCACATCCATACCGAGCTCGACCACGCGAAGCAGCGGCTGTAGCG
>JAGOWF010000012.1 GCA_018060305.1 Pyrinomonadaceae bacterium | reverse complement strand
ATCATGGGTGACTTAGAAAGGATTCGCGAACGCCTGCACAAATAATGAACCAAACTTACATCAACCATTTAAGAGGTCACATCGGCCAATCGGTCACGTTGAAGGGATGGCTTTACAACAAGCGTTCGAGCGGCAAGCTCGTGTTTTTGCAGATGCGGGACGGGACAGGCATCGTGCAGTGTGTCGTCTTTAAGCCGAACGACGAAGCTTTGTATGAGCTTGCTGATTCGCTCGGGCAGGAATCGTCGATCATCGTCACCGGAACGGTGAAAGAAGATACGCGATCAAGCATCGGCGTCGAACTGGACGTGACAGGGCTTGAGGTTGTACAAAATGTCCACGATTATCCGATCACGCCAAAGGAGCACGGGACCGAGTTCCTGATGGATCATCGGCATCTATGGATCAGGTCAAAAAAGCAGCACGCGGTGTTGAAAGTTCGGCACACGGTTATCAAGGCGGTCCGTGACTATTTTGACGGGCAAGGCTTTACGCTCGCCGACACACCCATATTCACGCCCGCTGCGTGCGAGGGGACGACGACACTGTTTGAGGTCGATTACTTCGGCGACGACAAGGCGTATTTGACACAATCGGGCCAGCTTTATAACGAAGCGACGGCGGCGGCACTGGGGAAATCGTATGCGTTCGGGCCGACGTTCAGGGCTGAAAAGTCGAAGACTCGTCGCCATCTGACCGAATTCTGGATGGTCGAGCCGGAGGTTGCCTACGCCGGATACGAGGACATGATGGACCTCGGCGAAGGACTGATCCTCGCGATCGTCGAGCGGGTCCTCACCGACCGTCAGGAAGAGTTGAAAACGCTCGAACGCGACGTCACGAAACTCGAAGCGATCACCGGGCCATTCCCTCGACTGCATTATGATGATGCCGTCAAGCTGCTGAATGAACGGAACGCGGACGCCCCGTCCGCTCAGGGGACGCGGACGCCCTCGTCCGCTCGTGTCGAAGGCCAACCACACGCGGACGAAGGCGTCCGCGACCCGACGGCGGACGAGGGCGTCCGCGTTCCGCGGTTTGAATGGGGCGGCGATTTTGGAGCGCCCGATGAGACGTATCTGTCGAACCAATTCGGCAAGCCCGTCTTTGTGCATCACTTCCCGACGGCGATCAAGGGATTTTACTTCGAGGTCGATAAAGAACGGCCAGAATGCGCGCTCGGCATCGATCTGCTCGCCCCCGAAGGCTACGGCGAGATCATCGGCGGCGGCGAACGCGCCGCTAATCTTGATTACCTGATCGAGCAACTCAAACATCACGGCCTCGATCAGGCAACCTTCGAGTGGTACCTCGACCTCCGCCGCTACGGCTCGGTTCCGCACGCGGGCTTCGGCATGGGCATCGAACGCACCGTCACATGGATGTGCGGCATCGAACACGTCCGCGAAACAATTCCGTTTCCGAGGATGTTGTATAGACTAAAACCATGACCGCCTAACTATGGGGACAATGCTCACTTACAAAGTTGTTGAAATAAAACAGAAATCGTTCTTGCGCGGCTTCATGACCGCTTTTGATCTGCAGAATGCAATAAACAGGTGGGAAGATACTGGAGAAACGATCTTTGACGAAGAAACGTGGAAAAGAATAAGAAACTAGAGATAAACGGCCCAGACCTTTTCGCCCAGTACGGCGACGAGATCGACAAAGCGTGTCGCCGCGCAGTGTGCGATGCGTTGTTAAAGCACAAGCAGGCTGGAAATCCAGTGGCCGTTAGCCTCAACGGTAAGGTAGTTCTCCTTCAACCCGACGAGATCGAGGTTGATGATTAGCTGCACAAGCCCGCGCGTGAGCAAGGGCGATAGCGAATCGCCGAATGACTGTCGAACATAGCCATCGGCCAGGGGTTTGCCATGGCTCGTGTAACGCCCTTGCTCACGCGCGGGCTTCTGCAACTCGGCTTCGACCGACGAGAAACCATATGTCAAAATACACCGCAAGAATAGCCTGGAAATCAGATTCGCCCGAGACATTTACAAAGAACCGCTACACGCGCGGGCATACTTGGGACTTTGACGGCGGAGTGAGTGTTCCGGCGTCGAGTTCGCCGCAGGTTGTGCCGAGGTTTTCGGTCGAAGCTGCCGTCGATCCTGAGGAGGCGTTGGTGGCGTCCGCCTCGTCGTGTCATATGTTGACATTTTTGTGGCTGGCGGCGACGGCGGGATTCACCATCGACTCGTACACAGATGATGCCGTCGGCGAGATGGCGGTCGGTGAAGATGGCAAGCAGTGGATGTCAAAGATCACGCTCGACCCGCAGATCGCGTGGTCAGGCTATACACTGCCGACGGCACTGCAGGTCGCCGAGCTGCATCACGCAGCTCATGAGCAGTGCTATATTGCGAACTCGATCAAATCGGAGATAATTATTACGGGCCAGGCGTAAGGAATTAGCCACAAATTACACCAATTGCACGAATTGATAGAACCGTTTATTTGGGTAATTCGTGTAATTCGTGGCGAAACTTCCTACTTCCTTTTCGCGACCTCGGTTCCGAAGGTTTTTGACGCGGCGCTGCCCCATTGGCCATCGAGTGTCCCGTCTTCCTTGATATCGTAGCCGACAAACGAGCACTGTTTGCCGCCAAAACCGACCGCGATCATGTTGCCGGCGCGAATGCCAAAACCCTGAAGTGCCTGGTCGGCGTTCCACTTGAACGTATAGCCTTCGCCCGCCTTTGAAACCGTTAGATCTCCGCTGTAGTCTTTGCCGTTTGGATTAGTTCCCTTGATCGAATAGGTGCCTTCAAGCCCACTACCGCTCGTGCGGCGGGCAGTCTCGACCTCAGCTTCGTTGACGCCCCAATAGCCGCTCTTGCCCTGCAGCGTGCCGTCTTCCTTGATCTGATACAAAATGACGCCGCAGCCTTTGCCGTCCTTCCCGTCTGTGTATGAAACGGCGGCGTGATCGCCGTTAACGACGCCGACGCCGTCATACTCATTGCCACCGGAGGCCCAGGAAAACTGAAAGACCTCGCCATGCTTTGTGATGGTCAAATCGGCCTTGTATTCACCCTTGCCGTCGGGATTTGTCCCCGTCGTCGAGTAGTCGCCGGCTATGTCCTTTTCGACAGGCTTTGGAGGGTTGTCCGCGGAAACATCAGTAGTCGGAGCCGGCCCACTCGTCGAAGTCGAAAGATTTCGGCACGACGGGCCAAATACGAACCCGACGGCGAGTAACGTGGCGAGAGCAATCAAATGATTTGCGCTTTTCATAATTCAATAGTCGTTGCGGTTAGATTCGGTTTACGCCTGAAACGCAATTATAATAGCAGATGATGCTTTCACAGGCTTCAAAGGGTGTTTCTATGAAAAGAATACGAATATTCAACGTCGTGGCGATAGCCGCGCTCGTCGCCTGTTTTTTCGCGGTCTCGGTGCCATCACAGCAGCCGATCAAGGACCTTAAACCGACGGTCATCCTTGTCTCGCTTGACGGTTTTCGCTGGGACTATATGGACAAATATCAGCCGCCGACGCTGACGGCGCTTGCACGCGACGGCGTCAGGGCGAAATGGATGATCCCTTCGTTCCCGACCAAGACTTTTCCGAATCATTACACGATCGTGACGGGCCTCTATCCCGAGAATCACGGGATCGTCGAAAACAACGTTTACGATTTTGGCGAAGTATTCACGATGTCAAAGCGCGAGGAGGTCCGTGATGCTCGCTGGTGGTGGGGCGAGCCGATCTGGGTGACGGCCGAGAAGCAAGGCCAGCGCGCGTCGAGCTATTTCTGGCCCGGCAGCGAGGCGAAGATCGCTGATACCTATTCGACATTCTGGCGAACCTACAACGGCCGCGTCCCAAACCTGATGCGCATCGACGAGCTGCTGAAGTTCCTTGATGAACCAACCGAAAAGCGACCGACTATGCTGACCACATATTTCTCGACCACTGACGACGTCGGGCACGAGTTTGGGCCGGATTCGCCTGAGATCAAGTACGCCGTCCAGGAGGTTGATTGGTATCTCACTCGCCTGATGGACGGCTTGCGCGCCCGTAAGATCGACAAGAAGGTGAATGTGATCGTCGTTTCCGACCACGGCATGGCCCCGGTTCAGCCGAAGAACGCGACGTTTCTCGACGACTATTTCGACCTCGATTGGGCTGAGAAAGTGCTGTGGACGAGCGAGATCATTCAGATCTTTCCAAAGCCCGGCAAGCTCGACGAGATCTATGATCGAGTAAAAGATCGTGCCCATGTTACGTGTTGGAAGAAGGAGAATGTTCCCGCACGGCTCCATTACAATAAGGGCCGACGGGTCGCACCGATCGTATGTTCAAGCGACGAAGGCTGGATGACAACGAACCATAAGTGGTACGACGGCTGGTTCAAGGACCTCGACCATCCAGAGAACAGCCGAGGTGCCCATGGTTATGACAATCGCTACCAGTCAATGATGGCGACGTTTGTGGCCCACGGCGGAGCGTTTAAGAAGGGCTATGTTGCCGAACCTTTTGAAAATATCGAGGTTTATAACCTGATGTGCAAGATACTAAAACTCAAGCCCGCCAAGAATGACGGTGACCTCGACCACGTGAAAAAGATGCTAAGGTGAGATCAACCACATAGGAACATAGAACACATAGGGCGGAAATACCTTTTGTTCTATGTCGCCTATGTTCCTATGTGGTTCCTTCCGACGACCTATCCAACTCGCAGTGTCAGCACAACGATCTCGGGCGGAACGAGAAACCGAAACGGCAGGATGCTCGTTCCAATACCGCTGGTGACGTACATATCAACATTATTCTCAAGTATATGGCCGCGCAGATACTTTTGCCCGTAGTTTGACGGCACGATCGGGGCACCGATCAGCGGGAAGCGAACCTGGCCGCCATGCGTGTGAGCGGCAAGGATCAACCGCAGGTCGGGCGAGATAGAGAGCATTCCGGTAATTACACCGAGCATATCCGGACTGTGCTGGAGGACGATCATATCGCCGTCGCCCGAGGCCTCAACGACACGCTTTGCGTTAGCCGAGGTTACAGTCCACGGGTCTGGCAGGCTGAGGTGGTCCTTCATCCCAAAGATACGCAGTGGGCGGCCGTTTCGTTCGATCGTCGCCACTTCATGGTCGAGCACGCGATAGCCAATTCCTTCCAGGGCACCGCCGATATCTTTCGTCCCGTGCCATCCGTCGTGGTTGCCCATCACGGCGAACACGCCATGCGTCGCTCGGATTCCCTTCAGATTCTCCGCAATGGCCGCCGTGGGCATTCGCAGTATTCTTTTTCCGTTTGCGTCCCGTTGCCTCGATTCGGAGATGTAGTCGCCCAACATCACGACAAGATCCGGTGACTGTTCATTTGTGAGCTCGACAATGCGGCGGAGTTTTGCCTCGTCGATACTGTTCGAACCAGCGTGGACGTCACCGATCATGACGATGCGCAGCCCGTCAAAGGCAGGATCGAGCCGGTTGACTGTGATCGTATCCTCAACCACAACGAGACGATCAGGTTCGATGAAATACCCGTAGGCTACGCACAGAAACACGACGGCAGCCAAAGCCGCCGTGAGCCATAAGAAATGTCGTCGGGTCAACCTCATGCTAGCTGAAGTATTCATTCCAGCGGCGATCGACGAGATCGACAATGTCCTCGCGAGGCTCGACCTCTTCGGGATACCAGGGCTTCATGCGAGCATCAATGACGACGGGCGCGGTGTAGCCGATGTGGTTATTTTTTGTGTCGATCTCGCGGGCGGAAATGTCGCTGGCCGGATCAAAGCGTGTCCATGTCGCCCAGAGGAATTTCTCGGTTGAGCGAGCAAACTTGACACTATCGTGAATAACGATGACCTGCCAATCGCGAAATGCGTCGTCTCTGGCAACACGTTGGGCGAGTTCTTTGTCGTCCTCGTAACCGGTGCCTTCGACAACTAGACAGCCGCGACAGAAAGGTTCCGCGGCAATGATACCGTGCGGCAAGGCGCCATTAAATTGCGTCGTAAGTTCTCTTTTGGCCTCGCCTACGCCCAGCAGGATGGCCTTTGAGCCGAAATTGATCTTACCGCTCGCGTAGTCCAGCGTATCGAAGGCTGTCTGGCTGAAGATGTGCAGGTCACGCTTCCAGTCGGCTCGTTCGAGGATATGCTGGAAGAGCGCCTTAAAATCGCGCAGATCCCGCGGCGTGTCCGTCAGCAGCAGGAACTTGGTCAACGCAAGTTGGCCTTCGCCAAGTATCCGAAAACCTGCTGAAAGCGCCTCGCGCCCAAATCGCTCCTGGACGACCGCTGCCGCCAACGAGTGAAAGCCAGTCTCACCGTAGCTCCAGAGATCGCGAACCGCGGGCATTACGAGCGGAAACAGCGGCGAGAGCAATTCCTGAAGAAAATCGCCAATGTAAAAGTCTTCCTGTCGGGGCTTACCGACCACCGTGGCCGGATAGATTGCTTCCTTTCGGTGAAAGACCGCGTCAGCATAAAAGACCGGATAATCGTGTGCGAGCGAATAGTAGCCGTAATGGTCACCAAACGGCCCCTCGGGCTTTCGCTCGTGTGGAGGCACATGCCCGCAGATAGCGAATTCGGCTTCGGCCAAGAGCCTGTGCCTCCCGTCGCCGAGTGGATTCTTTGCCATGCTGAGCTTGCCGCCGCTAAGGAGCGAGGCCAACATCAGTTCCGGTATGCCTTCGGGCAGCGGGGCCGCCGCCGCCAGGATCAGAGCCGGCGGGCCGCCGACAAAAGCTGTAACCGGCAAAGGCGTGCCATTGTGCTCGGCCTCGTAGTAATGAAATCCGCCGCCCTTGCCGATCTGCCAGTGCATGCCCGTGGTCGTTTTGTCATACCGCTGCATCCGGTAGATGCCGAGATTGTGTTTGCCCGTTGTTGGGCTTTCCGTATAGACAAGAGGAAGCGTAAGAAATGGCCCACCGTCCTCATGCCATAGCTGCAGCAGCGGCAGTTTTTCAAGATCGACCTCCGGTTGCCGTCGTTCGAGAACGGGTGCATGCCGAACTGTCCGCAGGCCAAGCCGAGCAGCCGAGCGGGCCAGATCGCGAAACTGCCATAGTTTGCCGAGTTTTGGCGGCAAAAGCTGCTCGGCGGCCTCGACGATCCGTTTTACAAACGCAAGCGGCTCAGGCCCGAACGCAAGCTCAATGCGGCGAGCAGTTCCAAATAGATTCGTTACAACGGGAAATGCGGATCCTTTGACCCGTCGGAACAAGAGAGCCTTGCCCTGTTCCTCGATCACGCGGCGGTGTATCTCAGCGATCTCGAGATATGGGTCAACTTCGGCCGTAACCTCTATGATTTCGTTCTCGCGTCGGAGGACGTCGATGAATGTTCGGAGATTCCGATGCATATGGCGGGCCGCAAAATGGGCTCTCAACCTATCGCGTGCTGCCGGTTAGGCATAGTCGTAGAAGCCCTTGCCGCTTTTGCGGCCGAGCCAGCCGGCGGCGACATACTTCTTGAGCAGCGGACAGGGTCGATATTTTGGGTCGCCGAGGCCCTCGTGAAGGACGTTAAGTATCGCCAGGCACACATCGAGGCCAATAAAGTCCGCAAGGGTCAGCGGGCCCATCGGGTGATTCATCCCAAGTTTCATTATCTCGTCGATGGCTTCTTTCGTGGCGACGCCTTCGTGAAGGGCAAATACGGCCTCATTTATCATCGGCATGAGGACGCGATTTGATACAAAGCCCGGATAATCGTTGCATTCGACAGGAACCTTGCCCAACTCTTCAGAAAGCGCTTTAACTGTCGCGTAAGTCTCATTGCTAGTAGCAATTCCACGGATAACCTCAACCAACTTCATAAGCGGGACGGGATTAAAAAAGTGCATCCCGATCACTTTCTCAGGGCGCTTTGTGACCGCTGCGATCTTTGTTATCGAGATCGATGAAGTGTTTGACGAAAGGATCGCGCCTTCGGAGCAGATAGAGTCGAGTTTTTCGAATATTTGCTTCTTAATATCGAAGTTTTCCGTCGCCGCTTCGACTACTAACGAACAACCGGCGAGGTCGGTCAGATCCGTCGTCGTCTTGATTCGTCCGAGGACGTCAGACTTTTGGCCCTCGGTCATCGTTTCTTTCTTAACGAATCGGTCGAGGCTCTTGGCTATGTTTGCGATGCCACGCTCGACAAAGTCAGTCGAAACATCGCACATTACGACATCAAATCCCGCCGTGGCGGCTGTTTGAGCGATACCGTTACCCATCGTGCCAGCACCGATCACACCAATAGTTTTGCTCATGATCTAACTGAAAGTCCTATAATAAGATTAAAAACTGCATTTAGGATAATGCATCCGCGAGAGACAAAACAAACGGGCGATGAGATTCCGGCCTCATCGCCCACATGCTTAGAAAAACGACAGGTTTTACTGCCAGCTATTCGGCGGCGGCGCCTGTTGGGACATAACCTGTTGGGACTGTTGACCTCCGAGGTAGAATCGCTTCCCTTCATCACCGAAGAGGAACCAAAGGCCGTAAACACCCGCGGCCGTACCGATCGGGAAAGACAGGAGTGAAATGATGCTCGCGACAATGCCCCAACCGCGCGCAGTTGGCCGCTCCTTGATCAGCTTCCAACCGCCAATTATTTGCGGCAGCAGGAATAACAGCGAGATAAAGAAAAGCAGAAAGACCATGCCGATAAAGACGGCACCGACGATCTGTTCTTCGTCTTTCTTGCCGGTTGCGAGCATCGCCCCGCCGATCAGGCCGTAAACCAGGCCGAGAATGATCATTACAACACCCTGCAGGCCGCCGTGAGCCATCAAGAAGATGCCAACGAGTTTGTTATGTTCCTTTGCGGTCATCCAATTTCCTCAGTTCCCTTAAACGAAAGCTTGCTGATTGGGGTTCCCAAAATCAGATCAATCCCGTTCAACCGCCATCGCAACCGAATTACCGCCGCCAAGACAGAGGGCCGCCACACCGCGCTTCACACCGCGACGCTTCATCTCATAGAGTAGCGTCGTCAGGACGCGGCTGCCGGAATTGCCGATCGCGTGGCCGAGTGCGACCGCGCCGCCGTTGACGTTAACGCGTTCCATATCGAGCCCGAGTTCCTTCATCACGCCGATGGCCTGCACGGAAAACGCCTCGTTTAGTTCAAATAGATCGACATCCGACATAGACCAGCCTGCCTTTGCGAGGACGTTCTGAACGCCCTTCACGGGCGCCATCATGATCAGCTTTGGTTCGATACCAGAGGACGCCCATGCGACGACGCGGCCGAGCGGTTCGATGCCTGCGGCGGCGGCATTATCTGCCGAGGTGACTACTAATGCGGACGCACCGTCGTTGACGCCCGGAGCGTTGCCGGCGGTTACGGTCCCGCCGTCCTTTTTGAATGCGGGACGCAGCTTGCCGAGGCTCTCGACGGTCGTGTCGGCACGAACAGGCTCGTCATAATCGAGCACTATCGGGTCGCCTTTTTTCTGTGGGATATCGACCGGGATCATCTCTTCCTTAAAGCGCCCGGCGGCCTGCGCCTCGGCGGCCTTTCGGTGCGAGTTGGAAGCGAAATCGTCCTGTTCTTCTCGGCCGATCTGGTATTTCTCGGCAACGACCTCGCCGGTATTTCCCATATGCCAGTTCTCGAACGGGCACCACAGCCCGTCGTGGACCATCAAATCCACAACAGTTTGATTCCCCATGCGGTAGCCGTCACGGGCTCCCGGCATCGCGTAAGGGATATTCGACATGGATTCCATGCCGCCGGCGACGACGTATTCGGCATCACCGAGCTGAACCGCCTGGCTTGCCAGTGCGACCGCGCGCAATCCCGAGCCGCAGACCATATTGACCGTCAGCGCCGAAACCTCAGGCGGCAGTCCTGCCTTTAACGCCGCCTGTCGCGCGGGTGCCTGGCCGATCCCCGCCTGGACGACGCATCCCATTATCACCTCATCGACCTGTTCGCCGGTGATACCCGCTCGGCTGACAGCCTCCTTGATAGCAATTGCGCCCAGATCCGGCGCCGTAAAGCCTTTCAAAAGCCCTTGAAACTTTCCCGTCGGCGTCCTCGCCGCACTGATGATTACCGGTTGTTTGTTGTTAGACATGATTCTATTGGAGTTATCAAAACTTCAGTTTACCACGCCCCTCAGTGATGCCTGAAGCGCTCGAACGCGGCCTCATCGAGGGCATCGCGATGGTCGGGGTGCGCGATCTTGACCAACTCAGACGCTCGTTGCCGCAGGTTTAGGCCGTAAAGATTAGCCACGCCAAATTCCGTGACAATGTAATGGACATGAGCTCGAGTCGAGACGACGCCCGCCCCCACTTTTAAGAACGGCACGATCTTGCTCTCGCCCTTTGTCGTAGTCGATTGCAGCGCGATGATCGGCTTGCCGCCTTCTGAGAGCGACGCGCCGCGGATAAAGTCCATCTGCCCGCCGACACCGGAATACTGCCGCATCCCGATAGAATCGGCGCATATCTGGCCCGTCAGGTCGATCTCGATTGCTGAGTTGACAGCGGTGACCTTCGGATTTCGCCTGATCACCGCCGTATCGTTGACATAAGCTATGTCGAGCATAAGCACCTGCGGATTGTCGTCGATAAAGTCATACAGCCGCTGCGTGCCCATCACAAATCCTGCAACCATGCGGCCGGGATGCTTTGCCTTGAGGCGGCCGTTGATGACGCCGCTCTCGACCAGTGGGATGACGCCGTCCGAGAACATTTCGGTATGCACGCCGAGGTCCTTGTGGTTGCCGAGCGCGGCAAGAACGGCGTTTGGGATCGAACCGATGCCCATCTGCATCGTCGCACCGTCGTCAATGATCTCAGCTATGTGCCGTCCGATCGCCAGGTCGGCGTCAGTTAGCTCGGGCATGGCGACCTCAAAGAGAGGTTCATCGACCTCGACCATCGCGTGGATATCACTGACATGGATAAGGGCGTCGCCCTGCGTACGCGGCATTCGAGGATTAACCTGAGCGATCACGCATTTTGCGGTCTCGAACGCGGCCCTCGCTACATCGATCGATACGCCGAGCGTGCAAAAGCCATGCTTGTCAGGCGGCGAAACATGCAGCATGGCAACGTCGAGCGGCAAAATGCCTCGGCGAAAGAGATTTGGAACCTCGGACAAGAAGACAGGTATGTAATCGGCGTGGCCTTCCTTCAGCGCTGTGCGGACGTTGCCGCCGACAAAAAGAGCGTTAACGTGAAAGCTATCTCTAAGCTCCGCGGCCGCATACGGTGCCTCGCCTTCGGTATGGAGATGCACGATCTCGACGTTCCTTAGCTCGGGAGCACGATCGGTCATCGCCCGGATAAGGTGCTGCGGCGCGGCTGCGACGCTGTGAATAAAGACGCGGTCGCCCGACTTGATGCATTGGACGGCTTGTTCTGCGGTCGTGAATTTCTTCATGCGGCTAGAAAAGACGCAGGCTGCCAGCCTCCGGTCCGACGTTCATTCCCCAATATCCTCATTCCAAACCTCAGAATGCTCAGTGATAAATCGGCCCAACAACTCCTTGCACTCGTCATTGTCGAGATCGATCACCTCAACACCATTCTCACGCAGCCAATCGATCCCGCCGTAGAAGGTCTCGGATTCGCCGACGATCACCGTGCCGATGCCGAATTGCCTGACAAGCCCGCTGCAATACCAGCATGGCGCGAGTGTGGTTGCCATGATGGTGTCGCGATAGCTTCGCTGCCGGCCGGCCTTGCGAAACGCGTCGGTCTCACCGTGGATCGAAGGATCGTTCTCCTGAACGCGTCGATTATGCCCACGGCCGAGAAGGTTGCCGTCACCGTCGAACAATGCGGCCCCGATGGGGATGCCGCCCTCAGCGGCGCCGAGGCGGGCTTCGTCAAGCGCGACGGCGAGTAGCGCGTTAGCGTCGATGCCTGTTTTCACGTTCCTAATTTTATAGCGTGGTATTTGGTTATGCTAATCTCGCCTTATGGCACCGGCTTTTCGGCCCGGAGATTTTCTTGTTTTTCAGCTCGAGGCTGGCTTTGGCCTATTGCGCGTTCTGGATATCGACGAGCGCGCTGACGCCGTGACGTGGCATCTGGCCGCCTACAATGAGTTATTTCCCGACGTCGAAACGGCTGAGTCGGCAACGCACGATCCGCGCTGCCTTACGGTCAGTGCCTTACATCTCGCAATTACGAACAGGGCATTTGCGAGCACGCAGGTGGCACGGCTGACCAATTTGCCGCTGCAGCCGGCCGAGATCGCACCGCTCGACCGTTGGCGTTCCGAACCAGAACACGCTGTTGATGATCGGTCGGTTCGGCTGCTGCTGGGGCTACGCTAGGCCACGCCGGCGCAATTCTCGTCGGACCATTTCGAGTTCCCTGCTGACTTGCCCTGCGGTCGCGGTGTTTTCCTCTGCCCGCCGGATCAGATACGGAACGGCGTCGTGGACCGGGCCGTAGGGAACGTATTTGGACACGTTGTATCCGTGCTTCGCCAAGACGTAGGAAATGCCGTCGCCCATCCCGTAAAGCTGTGAAAAAAAGATGTGCGGATGATCGGGTGCAACGCCGCCTTCGTGCATCAGCCGTGCAAGATGGAGCGCGCTGTTCTCGTTATGCGTCCCATTGACAAAGGCCATGTCCGTGTAATGTCGCATGCAATAGTCCAGGGCGGCATCATAATCGGCGTCCGTGTCTGCCTTTGTCTCGTGGATTGGTGACGGATAATCCATCTCGGCCGCTCTCTCTCGCTCTTTTTCCATATACGCCCCACGAACGAGCTTTACGGCATAAAAATAGCCGTCGGCTTTCGCCTGCCGCCGCGCGTCTTTCAGATGCTGCAGGCGGTCGGTGCGATACATCTGGAGAGTGTTATAGATGAATGGCCGCTCGCGATTATACCGTTCCATCATCTCGGTGACGATCCGGTCGATGGCGTCCTGGATCCAGGAATCTTCGGCGTCGATAAACAGCGGCTGATTCGCCTGGTAGGCCGCTTCGCAGATATCTGCGATACGTTTGGTGATCCGCTCGCACTTGGCCTGGCCCTTGGCATCCAGTTTCTTGCGCCCGCTCATTCTCTCGAGAGTTCCAAGCGGGGCGATGCCGGTGACCTTAAATACCGAAAACGGAATATTCGTGTCACCCTTTGCCCGCTCGATCGTGCGAACTATCTCATCGCGCGTGCGGTCAAAATCCTCCTCGGTAGCCTTTCCCTCAACTGAATAATCGAGGATCGTGCCGATCCCCGAATTGCCGAGCTTTTTGATAACGAGATCACATTCCGCGATCGTTTCGCCGCCGCAGAATTGCTCGAAGATCGTCGATTTGATCAGGCCTTCGACCGGCAACCCGATAGATAGGGCAAACTTCGCGGCCTTCGTGCCGATCGAGTTGAGGGCCGGCGAGTTAAGAACCTTGAGCAGCCGGTGCTTCTCTTTTAGCTGTGAATCGGTCTTATCGGCAAACGCGGTCGCGGTGTCCTGGAAGTCCAGAAAGAATTCACTCATAAAGGCGGGATAATAGCATATCAGCCACAGAGCACACAGAGGGCACGGAGCAAAAGAAGCCCGCGATCTCGGCTCGAATTGTCAGTCCGAGCGAATATGCCGTATTATCGATTCTTCGCCTCAGTGCTCTCTGTGACTTCTGTGGCTGACTTTCTTATGAGCAAAGGACTTCCGAAACGGGCCGAGAACTATTCCGAGTGGTATAACGAGATCGTAAAACGTGCCGACCTGGCCGAGAACAGCGCTGTTCGCGGCTGTATGGTAATCAAGCCGTACGGCTACGCGATCTGGGAAAAGATGCAGCGGGCGTTGGACGATATGTTCAAGGCGACCGGGCACGTAAACGCCTATTTCCCACTCTTTGTCCCGAAATCCTTTCTCGAAAAGGAAGAGGAACACGCCGAGGGCTTTGCAAAGGAGTGCGCGGTCGTTACGCATTATCGTCTCAAAGCCGACCCGAACGGCGGCCTGATGGTCGATCCTAACGCAAAGCTCGAGGAAGAGCTTATCATCCGCCCTACGTCCGAGGCCGTGATCTGGAATGCTTACAAGGGCTGGATACAGTCGTGGCGCGACCTGCCGCTTCTCATAAACCAATGGGCAAACGTCGTTCGTTGGGAGATGCGCACGCGCATCTTTCTTCGCACCGCGGAGTTTCTCTGGCAAGAGGGCCACACGGCCCACGCGACCGAGGGCGAGGCGATAGAGGAGGCCGAAACAATGCTAGGCGTCTATGCCGACTTCGCAGAGAACTGGATGGCGTTGCCGGTGGTGCAGGGCGTTAAAAGCCCGGCCGAGCGATTTGCGGGTGCGGTCGAGACCTATTGTATCGAGGGCCTGATGCAGGACGGCAAGGCGTTGCAGTGCGGGACGTCTCACTTCCTCGGGCAGAATTTCGCTCGCGGCTTCGACGTGCAGTTTGTCAATAAAGAGAATCAGCTCGAATATCCGTGGGCGACGAGCTGGGGCGTTTCGACGCGGCTTATGGGCGCGTTGATAATGGCGCACTCGGACGATCAGGGCCTCGTGCTGCCGCCCAAGCTCGCGCCGATACAGGTCGTCGTGATCCCGATCTACAAGACGCCCGAAGACCAGGCCGCGATCTCTGAGAGGATCGCTCCCGTCATTGCCGAGCTAAAAGCCGCCGGCGTTTCCGTAAAATACGACGACAGCGACAACCAGCGTTCGGGATGGAAGTTTGCCGAATACGAGCTAAAGGGCGTTCCCGTCCGCCTCGGTATCGGCATGCGCGATCTTGAGGCCGGCACCATCGAGGTCGCACGCCGCGACACGCTGACAAAAGAATCGCAGCCGCTCGAAGGCATCGCCGGGCACGTCGCCGCCCTGCTCGACAAGATACAGGCGAACATCTACAAACGGGCACTTGCCTTTCGCGAGGAAAACACCTTCACCGTGGACACCTGGGACGAATTCAAAGCCCAGATCGAGCGCGGCGGATTCCTCATGGCCCACTGGGACGGCACCGCCGAGACCGAAGACGCCATCAAAGCCGAAACCAAAGCCACCATCCGCTGCATCCCGCTAGTCGGTATCGCCGAATCGGGCAAATGCGTCTATTCCGGCAAAGAATCGGCGCGGCGTGTTGTGTTTGCGAGGGCGTATTAGCATCGAATCATCGAGATACCTATGATAAGATTTCCTAGGGTATTAAGGCTATGAGTAAAGCCATAGACCAAGTCAGTGCGGAAACAGTTGCTTTGATCGAGTCGCAAGCAAGACTCGCCGGGCTGTCGATCGATGGGTATTTAAGGAGTCTCATTCCGAATGGAAGCCCACCTGAAGCAGAAAAGCGATTTTGTGAAACTGCATCGCGCGAGGAATGGTTGAAAGCGTTTAAGGAGTGGGTCGAAGGCCATAAATCGAACGCCCCTGCGATTCCGCTTGAGAGCCTGCGGCGTGAAAATCTATATTAGTTCGCCGGTATGGATTACCTGATTGATTCAAACGTCCTTACCTATCTGGCAAATCCGGTCTCTCCCTTTTACGCCGCCTCAGCCTCTGCAACTGCAAAGTTGGGCGACCAGTCCGATCGCCTTTTTATTGTCCCGCAAAATCTTATCGAGTTCTGGGTTTCAGCAACTCGGCCCACGGACGCAAACGGGCTTGGTCTCTCTGTGCTAGAGGCAAGAGCGGAAGTACAGAAAATTAAGGACTTGTTTTTCTTGCTTGATGAGACCCCTGAGATCTTCCGCGAATGGGAACATCTCGTTCTAACACATAGAATTATCGGAAAAAGCGTCCACGATGCCCGGTTGGTCGCTCAAATGAATGTTCATGGGATCGCGAATATTCTGACGTTCAACGTCAGAGATTTTACGAGGTTTGGAAACATAAATACAATAGAGCCGGAAAGCGTGTGATGTATGAGCGTTATGACCCTGGAACTTCCAATTCTCAGTCACCCTCGCCACACGTTGCGGAAGCCCGCGCGTGAGCAAGGGCGAAAGCGAAACGTCACTTGAAGATGACCGCGATATTCATCGACATCTAGTCCTGAGTGTATCGCCCTTGCTCACGCGCGGGCTTGGGCAATACGAATGACAAACTCGAATCGCTTTTTCCTGTCGCACATTTATCATGGCCTACATCGATACCTTTATAACTCGTCCACTATCTCTGCGAGTCCGAGATCATCAAGGAGATCATCAGTAGGGGGCCATATCATCAAAAATGATCGATACACACCCACGATCTGTCGATACAAAACTAGAGCCTTTGCGCAAATAGACCGGCTGAGCCGCAAGAGAGCGGGATTTACGAGATCTTTCACGCGAAGGGCCACACCTAAGACTATTTCTCTATTTCGTGCGTCTAATTCACTGAATGCGAAAGTGTTCGCATTCGTTGCTGTTTGAGCTATTATTCACGAGGAGTTAGATCATCTGAAACGGTAGATGTTCATTGACCTGACGGACGAGCAGCTTGTCGAGCTTTCGGTTTTGGAGAAGCCGGAGGCGTTCGGCGAATTGATGAGGCGGTGGGAGCGAAAGATATTCGCTCTCTGCTTCGGTATGCTTGGGCGTGAGGATGACGCTCGCGATGCCGCACAGGAGGCGTTCATTGCCGCGTATCGTAACCTCGGCCGCTTTCGTGGCGAGGCGAAAGTGTCGTCATGGCTGCATCGTATCGCCGTCAACCAGTGTCTGACGATCAAACGCAGGCAGAAGACGCGGGCGGAAGACTTTTTTGACGACTCGGATGGTTCAGAGGAGAGGGTCTTTGTCGCGGCGGCCAGATACTCGCCCGCTAATGAAGCCGAGCAAGGCGAACGGCTCCGCGTCGTCAGGCAGGCCGTAACCGCGTTGCCGACCGAACTGAGAGAGGTCATCGTGATGAAAGAATTTGAGGAGATGACATTTCAAGAGATATCCGACACGCTCGAACTACCCCTGAGCACGGTCAAGAGCCGCCTCTACACGGCGCTCAAACAGCTTAGGATGCGATTAGAACGAACGCCCGTGGAGGTCGTTTGATGATGAAAAGGAACATAGACAATCTGTTGTGCGAGTCCGCTGAGGGTGTCGTGCCGTATCTGTATCAGGAGATGGCGGAGTGCGAGGTGAACGTCTTTGAGGCGCATCTCGCTGAGTGTTCGTCGTGCACGGACGAGTTCGCGGCTGTTGCGGACGCGCGATTTTCGGTCTATGAATGGCACAAGGAAGCGTTCGTGCCGCTGGCGACGCCGCATTTTACGATGCCGGGCGACGTTCCGACGCGAATTGGCGTCTTTGCCCAGATCGCCGCGATCTTCGCTCGACCATCGTTCGCGGCTGCCGGAGCCTTTGCGATACTTCTGATGCTGACCTTGGTTGCGTTCAACTTATTCCGTCCAACTGAGCCGCAGATCGCGTCCAACGTCGCGGTTCCCGAGGTTCGGACGACGACTGCCGAGGTTGTGACAACGGCTGCCCTTCCGAAAGTCGAGGACGTCGCGGATGTGGAACCTGTGGCAATTAAAACCGAGCCGATACGGCCATACAAGGTTTCGAAAGTCAAGGCCCAAGTTGTGCCTAAGGCTCCAAAGGCCAAAGACATTGGCTCTGACGAACAGTTGCGACAGGCCCGTAGGGCTCCGGCTCTAAGCAACGACGTTGAATTGGAAGATGAATCATTGAGGCTGACCGACCTGTTTGACGAGGTCGGCGGATAGACGTATGAGACGATACTCGATAATCAGGCTGCTAATTCTCGCGTCGGCCGTCGCGCTTTTCGCGCTAAGCGCGGCTGCGCAGGAAAATCCGGTTGACGAACCTCAGGACGGTGACCACCCAGTTGCGGAGAGGCCGCCCGACCCTCGCTTTAACCTTCTGAGACAGCTTGGCCTGTCTCGCGAACAGATCCAGCGGATAAGGCGTATGAACGCTGCCCGGCGGCCCTTGATCAGGGCCGCACAAATACAATTTCGTGAGGCAAACCGCCTACTTGATGCCGCGATCTATGCCGATGAGATCAACGAAGAAGACGTGAGGGCACGGTTAAAGGACGTCCAACTCGCTCAAGCCGAACTCATCAGTATTCGATCGCTGGACGAACTTGCGGTTCGGCGCGTGTTGACGGTTGAACAGTTGATCAGGTTTCGCGAACTCCGTTCTCGGTTCCAACGCGAACGCATGGACATAGTAGAGCGCCAGCAACCTGCGGGCAAAGGTGGCCTGCGACGAGCCAATGGAGATCGCGGAATTAATGGTATCCCTGTGGTGCAAAGATACAAGCCATAATAGCCAGTTTGCACTTTATCTGAACGGCCGCCGCTGAGGCGGCCTTTTTGTTTCCATTGACGACGGTTATAATCTCTCCAACGCCCGAACAAGGTCTCACAATGAACTTCTTCACACGGTTCTTATCTGAGCTTCAACAGGTCTGCGACCTTATCTGGCGCATGCTCAAAGGCATAAGGATCGGGCCGCGTTACTTTGACGAGGTCGTCATTCAGATGAACAGGATTGGTGTCGGTTCGCTCGGCATCGTGCTGCTTACGGGCTTTTTTACGGGCGGCGTTCTGGTTCTGCAAATGTATCCGACGCTCGCATATTATGGTGCCCAAAGCAATGCCGGCCAGGGCATTGCGACATCACTGATCCGGGAACTTGGGCCCGTGCTCACAGCCTTGATAGTCGCCGGGCGAGTCGGTTCATCGATCTCGGCGGAGTTGGGGGCGATGGTCGTATCGCAGCAGATCGACGCGATGCGTGCACTGGGAACATCGCCCGTCCGGCGGCTCGTCACGCCTCGGGTCGCCGCGCTTGTGATAACGCTCCCGCTATTGACGATCTCAGC
>JAGOWF010000170.1 GCA_018060305.1 Pyrinomonadaceae bacterium | reverse complement strand
GCGAACCGCCTCGCGAAAGGCGTTGCGTGCTATCACAGGTATCGGCGATCCGCTGCGGATGGAGTTGGCACTCATTTGGGACGCGTTTATTTTATACTAAACAGGACTTTTAGGACACATCGGACGCAGTCTTGAACGCCACTAATGCCCCGGAACCGCGTCGAGATACTGTCTGACCGCATTGCCCGGCACGAGGTCTGCCGGGGCGGCCACCGATGCATCCGTTTGCGACTTTAGAAATGTCGCAACACTGCCGTCTTTCATCAGCGAATACCAGCCGTTGGCCTGTTTGGCATCGATCCGTCGGGCGACCGCGAGCATGTATGCGGCGTCGGACGAGCGGCCGATGGAATCGAGAAACATCGCAAATTCAATACGCATATAGACCGAGCCCGGAAATACCACTACACCTTCTGCATAGGTCTTTTCAGCCTCGGCCGCGTCGCCGGACTGACGGTAGAATTTCGCAAGCTGCTCATACGTCACGGTCGCGCCGAGGCCACGGTCTATGGCCTGCCGCAGTTCGGCGGCGGCTTGCTCAAACCGTCCGTCTTTCGCCAAGCCGCTGGCGAGCGAATGTCGTGCATTGAGATTGTCGGGATCGATCCGGATGGCGCTTAGAAGCTGTTGCTGGGCGGCATCAGTGTTCTCGGCCCATTGCGCCTGAAAAGCGCGATATTCGCCGACTGCTTTTGAGCCAAAGAATCCGATCGCGAGCAACGCACAAGCCGCTATCGCGAGCAAAATGGGCCGTTGGTTCGGCGATCTTTCCTTGCGGGCCGTCCGGCTGAGAACCAACGCAAAGACAAATATGAACGCAACGCCGTTTTGCATCGCGCGGAACGAGAACGAACTGACAAGCGAGCTTAGCGCAAACGCCGTCATCCCGCCGACACAGGCCCAGACCATCGGCGACAGCCGCCATCGCCGCCGCAAAAGATGGAAAACATTCAGCTTCAATGCCCCAAATATCGCCGCGAACAGCACAATGCCGACGATGCCTAGCTCGGCCAATATTTGCAGATACTCGTTGTGAGCGCGTTCGAGCACGACGTCCTCGGCGATCTCGGGCGACGGGACGTCGGGTGCTCGGGCAGCTACCTTTGCCCGTGCAATATTTGTGAAAGCGATGAAATTATCAGCGCCGACGCCGGTTAGCGGATGCATTCGGGCCATCTCGCTCGCGATATTCCAGACAAGCAGCCGATGCTGCCGCGACAATGCCGAATTGCCCGCGTTTCCTGCAAAATAGTCCGTTGTCGCGGGCAGCGGCGACAAGAAATAGAAGAACGCCTGAACCGCGACGGTCAACGCGAGCCAAATGCCCGCCAGCCTGAGAACCAGCCGCCTTGCCGCTTTGTGAGACATCACAAAACAACCGACAAATACGATCGCAAATCCGACGACGCCAGCGAGGGCAGCGCCCTTGCTTAGCGATAGCATCACGGCTGTCCATCCAAGCACGGCAGCGGCAAAAAGCAGCAGTTTCTGTCGTGTCGAACGGGCATAGAACGCCGCTATCCAAACGAGCGGCTGGATCGTCACGAGTAATTCCGCATATCGCCCGTAACGCGTTCTGAGCGCGAATTCGGCAGACGCAAAGTCTGTGGTTCCGAGATAATCGATCACCGCCGCGAGGCCCACGACCAGCGAAACGCTCGCAAATGCGATTATCAGCGTCCGCATGCCATGCCGTGACGCGCAGATGCCGGCCGCGATCAGGAAAATTCCGAGATACATCGCCCAAACCAGCGTATGATGAACTGCCGGCAACGGATAAGCGGCCCACGAGATCGAAAGGGCGCTCCATAGGACAAAGCCGATCAGCGGATACAGGACCGACGCGGGAACGGTAATATCCCTGTCAAACGGCCGCTTCACCAACGCCCAAAACGCGAGTGCGAGCATCACGAACGCCGCGACCAGTTCGACCCGCCACGGCGCGTTCGTGCCCACCACCGCTCGCGGCCACGGCAGCAGCGGTGCGATCATTATCAACGCGAAAGCCGCGGCGACCGACATTGCCGATCTCGCAGTGGCTCCCTTGTTCGGTGAATGCGTATCGGCTCTGTTGTTCATCAAGGTCAGGAAAAGCAAAGGCCAAGAAACGAGCGCGATTTTAACACAAAAAAAGAGGCTGCCAACGGCTGCCTTTTTCTCGTATCTAGCGAGTGCTCTACTTCGGCATTGGTTTAGTATCAGACGCCTGGGATTCAAACTGACCCTACACCGATATCAGATCGACCACAGACGTGGTGCGGCTGTTATCTGTGGTAACATACCCCGCATCCCAGTTACTAGGAATTTACTTTAGGAGAATTACAAATGAACAGAGCTAGCAAGGCAACGGCCATCGGTGTGCTTATGATATTGATGCTCGCAACCGCCGCCCAGGCACAATCGATCGTTGGTGTGTGGAAAGTTACCGAAGAGACGACCACCGGCGAGAAAGGCAAAACGCGTGCGATCTCGCAGCCGAGCCTCTTTATCTTTACCAAAGGGCATTACAGCATCATGTGGATCACGAGCGACAAAGAACGGCCCATCGTCGATGCAAGAACAGTTTCGGCCGATGAACTGCGGAGCATCTATGTCGATTCGTTCGTCGCCAATAGCGGCAAATACGACTATATTCGCGGAAACCTCTCGCTCTGGCCATCGGTCGCAAAGAGCCCGAGCTATATGCACGGCGGCTCGTATGTGACACACAAGGTCAAGATCACCGGCAAAACGATGACAATGACCAGCGTGGAATCACAGGGCTATCCGGTAAGGAACCCGACGACGCTAAAGCTAACTCGCGTCGAGTAGGTTTCATCGCTTGGTCGAAACAAAAAGCGTGGGCTTCCGGGTCAGTTATCTGACCTGCGGGATTCGGGCTTTACCCTATCGCACCGCGGTCAGGCTCGCCTGACCGTCGCCAGCCGCAGGGACAGGCCGCGCCTTTTCGGCGCATAGCCACGTCCTTTAGGGCGTGGTTAGGGTTGTGGACGCATAGCCCGTTTGAACGGGCTTACCGATCTGCGGCTTAGGCCAAAAGAAAAAGGACGATGAATCGCCCTCTGAAAAATCTATCGACCCTAACCACGCCGTGAACGACGTGGCTATGCGCCCTGCCGGGAAAGCCCGTGAAGCGGGCGATATATTTGTAGCCACACGTCCGAACGTGTGGAATGTGCAAAGAGGGAATCGAGCGTGCGCGGTTGCGGTGTTCCCGCAACACTGACCGCGTTTTGCCAGGCCAGAACACCCGTGTGAAATGTGTCAAAAGGGAATCGAGCGTGGCGGGCATGCGGCATATGCCGTGTGTTACACACACTTTGATCGTTTGTCGAACTAACCCCACGTTCGCACGTGGGGCTACAAATATGCCGTCTGCTACGCAGACTCAGGAATCGCAAGATCGCAGGCCAGACCCCGAATTTCTAGTTATTCAAAAGAAGGCTCTGCCCGTTGCCGGACAGAGCCTCGTTAGTTAACTAACTAATCGGGACTACGCCCGGGAAATTACATTCCCATTCCCATTCCGCCGCCCATGCCGCCCATGCCGGCCATTGGGTCGGCCTTGTCGTCCTGGATGTCGGCGATCATGGCTTCGGTGGTGAGCATATCTTTCTTCAGCATTTTCTTCATTTAGGCGGCTATCCGTTCGGCTTGGGCGTCGACGGCTTGGATGGCGGTTTGGATCGAATCGACTTCGGGTTCGTCGAAGTACACCTCGCCGCATTGTTGGCAGACAAATGCGGGAACCTGGTCGAACACGAGATGGTAGCCTTTGCGGTCGATGTGAAACGGTGCTGTGCCGCGCACCATTTTGCCTTTGCAGTACATACATTCCATCTCTATTAACGCTCAGTCGTAGAATGAACTCCGGTGGTCTACGCGGATGACCGTTACGGTTTGATCATCGTCATTGATCGCATAGCCGAGACGCCAATCGCCGATACGGACGCGCCAGAGGCCTTCTTCGCTGATGACCTTTCGACAGCCGTGCGGACGCGGCTCGTCTGCGAGACTGAGGATCTGGCTGACGATTCGATTCTTTGCTTGCCGGTCGAGGTTTTTGAGCGATTTTTCGGCAGACCGCGTTATCGTGATCTTATACATCGATCTCGTCGTTCCGTCTCATCTCTTCAACGAGTTCGAGAAAATCGCGCTTCGGCTCGTCCTTCGATGCCTGGTATGCCTCGGTCAAACGAAGGTCATCGATCAACTCTTCATACTCTTCGATAGGAAGCACGACCGCCGTCTTAGAGCCACTAGCATCAGTAATGTATTGAAGGTTTGACATGTGCGAATTCTAACATAAAAAGGCCCCGGCGTTTGCCGAGGCCTCCCTCTCTTTTGATTAAATATGCGTCTCGGCGAACCCTTACCTACGTGCAGGCTGCTGACACTACATTCCCATTCCCATACCGCCGCCCATGCCGCCCATGCCGGCCATTGGGTCGGACTTGTCGTCCTGGATATCGGCGATCATTGCTTCGGTGGTGAGCATCAGGCCGGCGATCGAGGCGGCGTTTTGGAGTGCCGTTCGAGTCACCTTGGCCGGGTCGATGACGCCTGCTGCGACGAGGTCTTCGTACTGCTCGGTCGCGGCGTTAAAGCCAAAGTTGTCCTTGCCGCCCGCGACCTTTTCGACCACTACCGCGCCTTCCTGACCGGCGTTACCGGCGATCTGGCGAAGCGGTTCCTCGAGAGCACGTCGGACGATGTTGACGCCGATCTGCTCGTCTTCCTCGGTGGTCTTAAAGTTGTCGAGCGATTTGATCGCACGAACGAGGCTGACGCCTCCGCCGGCGACGATGCCTTCTTCGACAGCAGCACGCGTGGCGTGCATCGCATCCTCGACGCGTGCCTTTTTCTCCTTCATCTCGGTCTCGGTGGCAGCACCGACCTTGATGACGGCAACGCCGCCGACGAGCTTGGCAAGACGCTCCTGGAGCTTCTCGCGGTCGTAGTCTGACGAGGTTTCGTCGATCTGGTTGCGAATCTGTTTGACGCGGCCGTCAATGGCCTCGCCGCTGCCCGCACCCTCGACGATCGTCGTGTTCTCTTTGTCGATGGTGACCTTTTTGGCCTTGCCGAGGTCTTCGAGAGTGATGGCCTCGAGCTTGATGCCGAGGTCTTCGCTGATGACCTTGCCGCCGGTGAGCGTCGCGATGTCTTCGAGCATTGCCTTGCGGCGGTCGCCAAAGCCGGGAGCCTTAACCGCAGCCACATTCAGCGTGCCGCGAAGTTTGTTCACGACGAGCGTCGCAAGGGCTTCGCCCTCGACGTCCTCGGCAATGATCAGCATTGGGCGGCCCATCTTGGCAACCTGCTCCAGGATCGGCAGCAGGTCGCGCATGTTCGAGATCTTTTTCTCGTGGATCAACAGGTAAGGCTCTTCGAGAACGGCCTCCATGCGGTCGGCGTCCGTGACGAAGTACGGCGAGAGATAGCCGCGGTCAAACTGCATTCCCTCGACGACCTCGAGCAGCGTCTCCATCGTCTTTGACTCTTCGACGGTGATGACGCCGTCCTTGCCGACCTTGTCCATCGCCTCAGCGATGATCGTGCCGATCGTCTTGTCGCCGTTGGCCGAAACTGTGCCGACCTGAGCGATCATGTCGCCCGCGACCGGCTTCGATTGTTTGTGAATGTCGGCGACGATAACCTCGACCGCCTGCTCGATGCCGCGTTTGAGCGCCATCGGATTGGCCCCGGCCGCTACCGTGCGGACGCCTTCCTTAATGATCGCTTGCGCCAGCACCGTCGCCGTCGTCGTGCCGTCACCGGCAACGTCGGAGGTCTTCGATGCTACCTCGCGGACCATTTGCGCGCCCATGTTCTCGAGCGTGTCTTTGAGTTCAATTTCCTTCGCCACCGTCACACCGTCTTTGGTGATGGTCGGGCTGCCGAATTTCTTGTCGATAACGACGTTGCGGCCCTTAGGGCCAAGCGTCACTTTTACCGCATCCGCGAGCTGGTTGACACCACGCAGGATAGCGGCCCGTGATTCTTCTCCGTGAATAACTTGTTTTGCCATTGTATGAATTTCTCCTTCGTCGAAATTGGTTTTAGGTTTTAGGCGTTTGGTTTTAGGTTCTTGCTAAAACCTAATA
>JAGOWF010000011.1 GCA_018060305.1 Pyrinomonadaceae bacterium | reverse complement strand
TTACGCCGTTTGGCACGACGGGCGACATCCCAATTCCCGGTGACTACGACGCAGACAACAAATACGACCGTGCAGTCTATCGCGGCGGCATCTGGCACATGCTCCGCTCGGCGCAGGGCTACACAGGTGTCCAGTTTGGTGCCCCGACAGATACCGCAATGCCAAAGGCTTATATTCCGTAAGGAAGAATTGGCCGCGGATCACGCGGAATGACGCGGATAAGGATGAGAGAGGACGGGCGAAGGAGATTGATATCCTTGTCCGTCGCTCCTTATTCGGACGATCTAATCCGCGGCTAAAACTTCCCGAATCCGATCCCTACCGTTCCCGGTTCTGAATGAGGCGCTCGATGTATTTGGCGATGATGTCGGCTTCGAGGTTAACCGGGTCATTCGGGGTGAGTGATGAAAGGTTTGTCATTTCCCAGGTTTTTGGGATGACGGCGATGTCGAAGTGGTTGTAGGCGAGGGCGGCGATGGTCAGAGAGATACCTTCGACGGCGACGGAGCCTTTGTGCACTAGATAGCGGGCGAGTTCACGCGGGTAGCCGATCCGAACGGTCCAAAAATCGCCCTCAGCCGTCGCTGAGACAAAAGTCCCTCGTCCGTCAACGTGGCCCTGGACGATGTGGCCGCCGAAGCGTGTTGTGGGCAGCATGGCGCGTTCGAGAT
Source organism: Pyrinomonadaceae bacterium (assembly GCA_018060305.1). Lineage (GTDB taxonomy): Bacteria > Acidobacteriota > Blastocatellia > Pyrinomonadales > Pyrinomonadaceae > OLB17. Next base: position 18,354 of record JAGOWF010000011.1, on the reverse strand, counting down.
TGACTGGCGAGCCTGCAGTTAGAGAACCAAGGGTCGTTCGATCGAGCGTCTCAGGCGAGGCATCGGCTGAAAAGGCATCTGTTGACACATCGACGGCGGTCAGGCAGACACCGTTGACCGCGATGGAATCTCCATTGGCGAGGCCTTTGGTGACCGTCGTGGCCCCGACCGTCAGGCGCGATCCCGCAGGTGCCAATTCGAGCGACGCGACCGAGCCCAGTTCCTCGATAATTCCTGTAAACAAATCAGTTTAGAACCAGGCCTTCTTATTGATCACGTATGTTTGGACAAATTCCTCATCTGATTTCGTCAGATAGATTATCCCTTCGATGAGACCGAGTATGCCCGGAACCATGATCAGAATCGAACCGAAGCCGCAGGTAATGATCGCAATAATGAACGATGCGGCAAACATTCCGAGGTATATCAGCCCTTCCTGTTGGTAGCCGAGAATGAACTTATGAATACCGAGTCCGCCAAGAAGAATCCCGCATATCCCGGCGGCGATCTTCTTATCAGCTCCGGGCAGTTTTTGTCCCGGCATCTGCTGGATCGGCATGCCGATCTGCGGCAGCGATGTGCCGCAATTAGTGCAAAGGCCCGTGCCGGCCATATTCTGTGAGCGGCAGTTAGGGCAGGTAACGTATTGTGTTGCCATGAAAGTCCTCCTCTGATGTTTGCCAGTTTACATCATCTGTGGCAGATGCGTTTACCGGAACGTTTCGCACTGACGCATGTCTCCTGATTTGGCGCCGCGGGTGAACCATTCGATGCGCTGTTTTGACGAGCCGTGTGTGAAGGAATCGGGCACGACAAAGCCCTGCGTGCGTTTTTGGATCATGTCATCACCGACGGCCGCGGCGGCACGGATCGCCTCTTCGGCATCGCCGGTCTCGAGGCGGTTTTGCTTCGCGGCGAAGCTTGCCCAGACCCCGGCGTAGCAGTCGGCCTGCAGCTCGAGGGCGACGGACAAACGGTTGTTCTGGCCGGCACGCTGAACGCGGCCCATCATACCGGTGAGGTTTTGGATGTGATGGCCGAATTCGTGCGCGATGACGTAGGCCTGGGCGAAATCGCCGGGCGCTTTGAACTCTCGCTTCAACTCGTTGAAGAACTCAAAATCGAGATAAAGGTTGTGATCGCCGGGGCAGTAGAACGGGCCACTCGCGGCTGTTGCATAGCCACAGGCGGACGACACTTGGCCTGAGAACAGCACGAGCTTCGGGTCCTGATAGCGGACTCGCGGATTCTGTTCGGGCAGGATGCGCCGCCAGCCGTCTTCGAGGCTGCCCATGATGGCGCCGACAAACTGTCGCTGTTCATCCTGCGTCACCACCTTGTTGGCCGCCTGGCCGGGCGGTGGAACGTCGCCGCCCGCGGGGCCGCTCTGATTGAGAAACTGGCTCGGGTCGCCGCCGCACAGATAGATCGCGAGCGCGATGACAAGCACGCCGATGCCGCCACCGCCGATCATCGCCGGGCCGCCGAGTCCGCGTCGATCCTCGATGTTCGTGCTCTGCCGCTGATCTCTCCAACGCATAAGGATGTCCTCAATAAGTATTTTAGGTGCGATTCTAGCACTGTTATTGGTTGTTGGCTAAGGAAAATCAGCATCGTTGCGTCATTTGCGATAAGTTCTTGACAGATACGGAGTTAGAGGACTATTATTCAAAACACGCTTTACTTTGGTTTTCTCACCTCAGTTTCCGACCGACAGGAGGAAGTATGATCAAACTGGATATCGTCAATCTGGTCGCGGACCGGACGGGCGTGCCCAAGCAGAAGGCCGAGCAGGTTGTAGATTCGCTGTTTGAGGCGATGAAAGAGGCTCTGGCCAATGGAAAGAGGATCGAACTGCGCGGCTTTGGTGTATTTGTCGTCAAGGCGCGCAAGCGCGGCGTGGGACGTAATCCGCGCACAGGCAGGGAGGTGCCAATCCCCGCGGGCAAGACCATTAGGTTCAAGCCGGGTAAGGAGCTTTCGGCCAAGGCCATAGGTTAGTTTGGATTTTTTTGGGGTCGCAGGAGCGCAAGGTTGCTGTCAGCCTCGCGATTCTGCGATTCTCTATTATAGATGACCGAACCCGAAGCCCTCGACTCGCTCTACCGCGACCGACCGATCTTAAAACCGACAAAGCGCGCATACGCACGGCATTTGCTGCTGCTGCTCGTTACGTTCTGCACGGCGACGATCGCGGGGACGATGTTCCCATTTGGCGCCATCGATACGTTTCCGACCGACGATCCGCAGACGGCCACGGAGGTCGTCAATTTCCTGGTCTCACTGCCTGTTCGTTACGCAATGATGATCGGAGCCGCGGTGCAGTTGATCCTATCGAACTGGGAATTGCTCAAATACGGCCTTAGCTTTTCGGCTTCGTTGCTGTTCATCCTTATCAGTCACGAGATCGGGCATTACATCGCGTGCCGTATCTACCGCGTGGATGCGACATTACCATTCTTTATCCCGACGCCGCCGATGCTGGGGCCGGCGGGAACATTCGGTGCATTTATCAAAATACTGTCACCAATGCCGTCGCGACGGGCGGTTTTTGACATAGGCGTTGCCGGGCCGATCGCGGGATTCGTCGCCTTGATGCCGATAGCGTTACTTGGCTTGGCCACGATGCAGACGATACCGCCGGATCAGCTTGTGGATCGGGAGGGCATGCTGACATTCACCGACCCGTTGCTGATGCGCCTGTTCGCGTCGTTCTTTGGGATCGATCTTCAATTTGGGATAGGAAATGCCTTTTACTTTGCCGCGTGGGTTGGGCTGCTTGTGACAGCGCTAAACCTGATACCGTCGGGCCAGCTCGACGGCGGTCACGCGATCTATGCGGCGCTCGGTGAGAAAGTGCATTACTGGACGGGACGTATTGCGTTCGTGGTGATGGCGACGCTGTCGATAGTTGGGTTTTATTTCTTTAACAGCCCGAGCGGTTTTCTCATAGCGGTGATCCTCGCCGTTATGATGCGCATTCGCCATCCCCAGCCATGGGACATGACGCCGCTCGATACAAAAAGGAAGGTCGTTGCCTTCCTGACGTTAGTGATCTTTCTCCTGTGTTTCGCGCCGTTTCCGATACAGATAAATTAGCTGCAAAAAGGCGCAAAAGGCACAGAACAGGATCGCATTTTTGTGCTTTTTGCGCCTTTTTGCGGCTATTTTTTATGCGGCGGACGGTAAGAGCCCTTTGATCTCGGTTACCATTCGCTCAACGTCCTCGTCGCCGTCGAGAGCGATCATGAAGAAATCATAGCTGGTCTTAAAGCACACCATGCCGTTGCCGAAGAACCACACGCCCTCGAGCAGAGGGTTGCCCCCGATGATGCTGCCGATCGGGAAGCCGGTGACATTGCCGGTGTCAAAGACATTCGTCATCATCACCGCGCCCGACGCGAATGAAAATGCTCCCAGCAGCGGTGCTCCGATACGTTTGGCGATGTCGCGTTCGAATGCGATTCGCTCGGCGTCGGCTTGGTTGAGAGCGCCCTTATCGATCAGTTCTTCGCGGCGTTTGAGATAACCGTTGAAACTGTCGGCGAGCTTTTTGACCGTGAATGTCGGTATCGCCGAATTTAGCAGCCAGTGCGAGCTAAGGCCCGTAAAAACTACACCGAGGCCTGCACCGATCGCCATCGACACGCCTGTCGTGGCTGCCCGCAGCGGGTCTTCGCGTGCCCAGTCGGCGGCCTTTTTTGCAGATCGCAACCCTGAATCGAGCGTCGTCGCGAGGCTCGTGCCAAAACCGACCACCTTTGCGACTCGTTTTGCGTTCGTGCCGACCGAATCGGCCGCCTCGCTGACAAAATCGGTCGCCTTCTCTGCTGTGTCAACTACAACGCCACCTGCTTTTGACCCGACACCAGTGGCTGCATCGCGAACCGGCTCGCTCGCGTTCCAGGCCGATTTTGCGGCGCCGCCGGCGAGGTTGGCCGCGTCCTCAGTCACCTTGACGGCACGGCGGCCGAGATCGCTCTTTTCAGCCTCGGTCTTGATGTAATCCGCTCCTGTCTTAGCCGCATCGACGAGCGTCTTAGCGCCGCCCTCGATCTTGTCTTTCAGACCGTATTGCGAATCGATCTCGTCGAGCTTTTCGCTTGCCTTCTTTGTCCAACTACTGAATGTCTCTTTTAGGTCGCCCATAATAACTTTCCTTTTATCACAAAAGTGCCGTATCGGATACGGTCTTGTGGCTGTGAATGTTCGGTGAACGCACCGTTAGAAGCAGCAGGATCGCGAGAATCGATATCGCAGCACTGGCTAAGAATGCGGTCGCCGGACCGAGCTGTGTCCATGCCAGACCAAACAGCAACGATGCGGGAAAGACTGTAATACCGAACGCAAGGTTATAGAGGCCGTAGGCTGTGCCGCGCCGTGATTCGGGCACCATGTCGGCGACAAAGGCCTTTTCCACGCCTTCGGTCATTCCAAAATATGCGCCGTAGATCATGAACAGCGCCCACGCTTGCCAGGCAGTGTCAACAAACGCGAATCCGGCGTAGACACACGCGTAAACAAGCCAGCCGCCGATAATAAGTGTCTTGCGGCCGAGTCGGTCCGACAGGTCACCGCCGATCAGCGAAAAGACGACCTTACTGATATTCAACACCATCCAAAGCAATGGCAGCATCACGGGCGAGATACCGGCATCAGCAGCACGGAGCAGCAGGAACGCGTCGGTCGAATTTGAGAGCGTGAAAAGGGCGATAACGACAAGAAACCATTTGAAATTACCATCAAAACCCGCGAGCGACAGACGGGGTGGGTCGGCGCGTTTCGACGGTTCATGTGGCCTCTCTTTTACCAGAAAAACAACTATAAGGAGGCCTGCTATCACAGGCACCGATGCGAAGAGGAAAACCCATTGGTATTCTGCAACGGTCGGCCTTTGCGAATTTGTCGCGAAAAGCCATAGCAGAACGAACCCTACGGCCGGGCCAATGACCGCGCCGAGGTGGTCGGCCGCACGATTAAATCCAAAGGCAAATCCGCGTTCCCTTGGATCGACGCTCTCAGCGATCAGAGCATCGCGAGGTGCACCGCGAATGCCCTTGCCGACGCGGTCAGTAAGGCGGACCGCCAGGACTTGCGGCCAACTGTTGACGAAGCCCAGTACGGGCCTCGTCACGGCAGCGATGGCGTAGCCGGCGAGAACAGGTAGTTTGCGCTTTCCCGAACGATCACTGAGCCAGCCTGAGATGAGCTTAAGCAAGCTCGCAATCGATTCGGCGAAGCCCTCGATGATACCGATCGCGAACGGCGACGCGCCGAGCGACAAGGCAAGGAACGCCGGCAGGAGCGGATAGATTATCTCGCTCGATACGTCGTTCAACAGCGCGACCGAACTGAGCGCAACAACATTACGGGGAAGCGAGATATAACGACGCCAGACGGCAGGCTTTTGGTCTGTCCGTTCGGCAAGCATATATCGGGATCAGCGTGTGCGGACACGTGGCGGCGGGCCCGGACGCGGCCTTTCCGAACTCAAATATCCGAGGTACATCAAGCTGATCCCGCCCGCAACCGCGACGACAAGGATCACGCCCACGACAACGAGTCTGACGGCCATCTTGACGGACTTTCTGAGGAAAAAGAAAGCAACGAGTGCGACTGCTGCCGCAATGAGAAAAAAGACGACACCTGCGGCGGCACCGATCAGTCCGCCGATGGGAGCCATGTCGAAGAGGAAGATGTTCATTGTGCCGAGTCCTCCAACTCTTCGATCTCTTTGATGGTTAGGCCCGCCGATTCGGCAGCGAGCGCATATTGCCCGTCGGCCCAAGCGCCGAAATCGAGGAGCTTGCATCTCTCCGAGCAGAATGGGCGAAATTCATTGCCTTCGTACTCGGCATCAGAGGAGCACCGCGGACATTTTACTATCGGCATCAGACAGAGGTTAACACAACAATTATTCCCTATCGTAAAGTCGAAGCGAACTGAGCAGGTTTCGAAAGGCAGTGTTGTATGAGCGCGTTTCGTCCTCAGGCACGACCGTCGCGACATACATTATCAGGTCGCCCTTAAATCGCGTGACAAAAATATTCACGATCTCCGTTCGTCCGGTTATCGGCGAACGGCCCGCGAGCGTGGCCATGTAGCCTGAACGTTCCGCGACGGTGGTGCGCGAGTATCGGCTGCGAACGCTTAGATAGGAATTCGCCTCAAGCACTCCGTTCAAATAGGCGCCGGCGGAGGCATCAAGGCTGTATTCCTCGCCTTTATAGAGCCCGATCATCGCGCCGTGGGTAATGCCACGATCGCCATAGGCACCGTCAGGCGCAAACTGGACGCTGTCGCCTCCCGAAAAGTCCCGCCAGTTGCTCGGGACGCGGACGCTCATCCAGTTCAGGCCTGTGTATTGCCGCGTTCGGCTACTCGGATAAGGAACATTCTGCCCATAGCTACCTCCGGCCGTCGGATTAGTTGATCCCTGTCCTTGAGAATTTTTCTCTATCTGGGCCATTGTCCTCGCCGGCGGCAGTGCGCGCAGCCGCGACTGAACCTGTGAAAAGCTCGGCGAGAATCGTGGCGGCGGCGGCCCGATCCTCAACGTCTCGGCCATACGATTGATCTTCTCGAAGCGATTGCCCGGATCCGGATGGCTTGAGAGCCACTCAGGCGTGCCGCTCCGGCTCTCAGCGGCTATAGTGCGAAATACATTGGCCAAGTCGCGCGGATCATAACCGGCATCTGCCATGATCTGCGCTCCAAGCTGGTCGGCCTGGGTCTCATATTCGCGGCTGTACTTTGTCATCCACGCCGTCGCACCGAGCATGCCGAGTTGCGCCCCGGCCTCGCCGCCCAGTACTGCACCACCGATGATCATCCCGAGCATGCCAAGCGTGTTTTTGACGCTTGACTGTTTGGTCGCCTGCGCCGTCGCATGACGAAGTGCTACGTGGCTGATCTCGTGTGCCATAACACCGGCCATTTCGCTCTCGTTGTGCGCCTTTTCTATCATGCCGCGATTTACATACATCGGGCCGCCGGGCAGCGCAAAGGCATTAAGGTCACTGGCATTCACGATCTTGAACCTGTAAGAAAATTCAGGTTTTCGAAACTCAGTCGGGATCCGGTCAACCAATCGCCGGCCAACACGCTCGACATAATTAGTGGCTTCGTGATCGTTCACTAACGGAAATTTCGCCTCGATCTCGCGCGCCGCATCGTTGCCGAGCCTGACGTCCTCGGCCGGCTTATACTTGTTCTTTGGCGCCTTAATGTCACGAAATTGTCCGCTTGCGGCCAGGGGTGCGAGCAGCATCAGCACAGCCAGCCCGCCTGCCGATAACCGTCTGCATATAAGCATTTTCGTCATATTGATCCTCCGCGATAGCCCAGTCCGATTATATGTCGGAGAAGGGCTCGTTGCTATGATGTAGTCCTTGCAAACCGCAGTTCGCTCAAAAAAAGCGTCGTTTGTTCACCCGCAGCGGACTGCACGATTAGACAAACATTCCCGCTGTCGAATATATTCTAGTTTCATTTCGATATTCTGTTTACCGGAGACCATAGATATGGGATTTAGCTTTCTTCCGCGCGAGGATCAGTACTTCAGCCTTTTTGCGCAAATGGCAGAGAAGATACAGGAGGCCTCGCGTGCTCTTCTGGAAATGCTTGAAGGCCCGTCCGGCGAATACGAGTCTGCCTCAAAGCGTATCAAGAGTGTCGAACATGAGTGTGACGAGTTGACGCACACGATCACGACACGGCTGAACAAATCATTCATTACGCCGTTCGATCGCGAGGATATTTATACGTTGTCGGTGGCCCTTGACGATGTTTGCGATTATATCGATGCAGCAGCCCGGGCGGCGGTGATCTACAATGTTCGGGAGGTCAACGAGTATATCGTTGACCTCGCTCGCATCATTACCAAACAATCAGATGAGATACACTCCGCGGTCGTCCTCCTTAAGGGCGGGAAGGGAATGCCCCGTCATTTACTTGAGATCCAGCGTCTTGAGAACGACGCGGACGAGGTTTACTTCAAGTCCATCGGTGAATTATTCAAGAACTCCGGTGACCCGTTGACGATTATTAAGCTCAAAGAGCTCTACGAGATACTCGAAAACGCTACTGACCGATGTGAGAGCGTGGCGAACATCATTGAGTCGATAGTCCTGAAGCACAACTGATAAGTGGATACCCAAACCGCCTCACTTGGCCTCGTCGTCCTGATCATTATTGTCGCGCTCGCATTTGATTATGTGAACGGCTTTCACGATGCCGCGAATTCGATCGCAACCGTCGTAGCGACTCGGGTTCTCAGCCCGGGGGCGGCCGTTGCGATGGCTGCATTCTTCAATTTTATCGCCGTCATCGTATTTGGGACTGCGGTTGCAAAGACAGTCGGCGGAGATATGGTAAATATCGCCGTGATCCCTCAGGGCGATCAGCTTTTTGTTCTACTCGCGGGGGTCATTGGAGCGATCATCTGGAATCTGATCACCTGGTATATCGGACTGCCGACATCGAGCTCGCACGCATTGGTTGGTGCGTACGCCGGTGCAGCGATCATCGCGTACGGATGGCATTACGGGTTTGGGAGCGCTCAAATGGTTCTTAAGGCTGAGGGCTGGATCAAGACGCTGATCTTTATCGTCTGCTCGCCGCTGATCGGGCTTCTGCTGGGTTTTACGCTGATGGTTGCGGTGTATTGGATATTTCACCGCGTTTCCGTCAATCGTGTTGACCGGATATTCCGGGTCGGCCAGCTTTTTTCGGCGGCTGCATACTCTCTTGGACACGGCGGCAATGATGCGCAAAAAACGATGGGCATTATCACGATCGTGCTCGTCGCCGGAGGGTTTCTTCAATTAACGCCCGCCGGTAAGCTGCCTGACGTCCCGCTCTGGGTCGAGGTGGCCGCCTGTGCGGCGATCGCGCTTGGCACGCTATCGGGAGGATGGCGGATCGTCAAAACGATGGGCACAAAAATTGTCAAACTACAGCCTGTCGGCGGCTTTTGTGCCGAAACGGCGGGGGCCATCACTCTTTTTGGCGCGACTGCCTTTGGTATTCCTGTTTCCACGACGCACACGATCACCGGTTCTATTGTAGGAGTCGGTTCAGCAAAGCGTTTTTCTGCAGTCAAGTGGGGCGTTGCGGGCCGCATCGTTTGGGCATGGGTCCTGACCATTCCTGCCGCGGCTGCAATAGCTGCCATGTCCTACGGCATCATTCTTCTCATCGAAAAGCTAACAGGCGTGATCTGAGTCGGTGGCAGAACTCGTCATTTGTCGAAACGACCGCGTTAGCGGCGGGGTTGCGCATGCCCGGCCAAAGTGACATCATTTTTTTAATGTCAACGGTCATCGAACAGGCAAGAGCACTCGAAGATTTTGTGGTCATGAGCGATGCGGAGGTCGCGGACGTTATCGAGGCCGCGCGCGAAGCTCTTGGCCCGCGGGTGGTCATTTTGGGCCATCATTATCAGCGCGACGACGTTGTTCGCCACGCAGACCTGACGGGCGACAGCTATCAGCTGTCCGTGATGGCGTCGCAGACAGACGCCGATTATATTGTCTTTTGCGGCGTCCATTTTATGGCTGAGTCGGCGGATGTTTTGGGCAAGCCGTCTCAGCGAGTGATTCTGCCTGATATAGGTGCGGGATGCTCAATGGCTGACATGGCATCGATCGATCAGGTCGAGGACGCGTGGGAGCAGTTAGGAGAGATCGGCGTGCTGGACCAGAAGGTCGCACCGATCACCTATATGAACTCCACGGCCGCGATCAAAGCATTTTGCGGCCGGCACGAGGGCGTCGTCTGCACATCGTCAAATGCGGTGCCGCTTTTTGATATCTACCTGAAAGAGTTCGACAAGATGTTCTTCTTTCCTGACCAGCATCTCGGACGGAATACCGGAGCAAAGTTCGGCATTCCGCTCGATAAGATGGCCCTTTGGAATCCGCACCAAGAACTCGGCGGCAACACACCTGAGCAGTTGCGTAATGCAAAGCTGATCTTGTGGCGAGGACACTGTTCCGTTCACGGACGCTTCAAGGATTGGCACGTCGATAAGATCCGTGACGAAGTACCGGGCGTCCAGGTTCTCGTCCATCCCGAATGTACGCGCGAGGTTGTCGAAAAGAGCGACCTTGATGGTTCGACGTCGTTCATTATCAAAACTGTAGAAAACTCATCTGTGGGCTCAAAATGGGCCATCGGCACCGAGGTAAACCTGGTAAATCGGATTGCCACACGATTTCCCGACAAGCAAATTCACTTGCTCGCCCCAGACCTCTGCATGTGCGCGACGATGTATCGCATCGCCCCGCAGAATTTAGCTTGGGCGTTGGACAATCTTGCCAACGGCATCGTCGTCAACGAGATACTCGTCGATGACGAGACGAAGCATTACGCGAGGATCGCCCTCGACAGGATGATCTCAATGACGGAAAAGAAGTAACCGCGATAAGGACACAAAAAGCCACAAAAAAGGGAGGCCCTGCGTTTTGGTAAATTTCCGTGTCCCTTTTGGGGTTCCTGTCTTTTCTTGCTTTATTCACTGGCGTCGAACAGAATGAAAGTATGATCGAGAGCGAGAGTCCTGTTGTTTCGCGGCTTCGGTGCAGCGAGATAATGACTACGAGTGTTCGTACGGCGGAACCTCATGCGACATTGCGTGAGGTCGCCGTTATGATGCGCGCCGGCGACGTGGGAGCGGTCCCGATCGTTGACGACGATAAGTTGGTAGGCATTGTGACTGATCGCGATATCGTTGTAAGAGCAGTCGCAGAAGGCATTTCGGGCGATGAGGCGATCACGCAAGTAATGACAAAGGATCTGTTTACTGCTGATCCTGATGACTTTGCATTTGAGGCAATTCGGCTGATGGGTGATAAACAGGTCAGGCGAATCCCCGTAGTCATGGGGGACGGTTCGCTTGCCGGGATCATCGCGGTGGCGGACGTAGCGCTGAGCATGGAAGACGAAGAGGAGATCGCTGCGACGCTTGAGGAGATTTCCAGCGGCGCCGCATTTTGGGGAAAACGTTAATTGGCAAGATCGTTCAATAGACAATTCCAGTTCGTCGGCTCGTCAAAGGACGTGCGCAGCGGCCAGCTCTGGTATCCGGCTGCGGATGTTTATCAGACGCCGGACGGTTGGGTCGTGAAAGTCGAATTGGCGGGCGTTTCGGCGGAGGAGATCGAGATCGACATTCAGGGCAACGTCCTGTCCATCGCGGGATGTCGAAAAGATCGGAGTTGCGCTGCTGGCGTCGCGTATCAGCAGATGGAGATCACATACAGCAATTTTGAAAAGACGCTGCGGTTTCCGGTGGCGATCGACAACGCGAAGGTTGAGCATCAGTTCGAGAATGGGCTGCTGATCGTAACACTCAGAAAGGGTGAATAATGGCGGACGAGATACAGGAACAACAATTCAAGACGCAGGAGATACGGTTGCCGGACGAACTTGAGATCGCGATCCTGCCTTTGCAGAATACAACTCTGTTCCCGGATACCGTTGTTCCACTCGCCGTCGGCCGCGAACGCTCGACCAAGGCCGTTGAATGGTCGCTTGCCACTGAAGAGAAAATTCTCGCCTGTGTCACTACAAAGTCCGAGAACGTGACCGGTGACGACGCTAAACCGTCGGATATTTACACGATCGGCACCCTCGTCAACATCAAGCGAATGATGCGAACCGATGGTGTGATGCAGCTAATCGTTCAGGGCATGAAACGCTTTGAGGTGGTCGAATGGACAGCCGAGCAGCCATTCCTAAAGGCTAGAATACAGGTTCTGGATGAATTGCGGCGCGTTGACGAAGAAGAGATCGAGGCCCTCAAGCGCAACATACACGGGATGATCCAAGAGGCTCTGGCGCTGTTGCCGCAGGTCCCGCCTGAGATCCGCGTCGCTGTCACATCTCAGGAGGATCCGGTTCAGCTATCGTATTTTCTAGCTTCTGTCCTCGATCTCGGAACTGAGACAGAGCAGAAGATGCTCGAATCGTCGACCGTTGACGGCCTGCTCACGCTTACCCACGCCGCCCTTGCTCGTGAGCTCGAGATCATGCAGATCCGCTCAAAGATCGCTACTGAAGCGCAGCAGGAGATGGACAAATCTCAGCGTGATTACGTGCTCCGGCAGCAGATGAAGGCGATCCAAAAAGAACTTGGCGAGGGTGAATCCGGCGAGCAGGCAGAGGCGGGCCAACTGCGGACACGTCTCGAAGAGGCCGATCTGCCCGATGATGTGCGTAAAGAGGCCGAACGTGAGCTCAAGCGAATGGAGGCCCTGCCTCAGGCCGCGCCCGATTATCACGTGATCCGCACGTATCTCGAATATATCCTCGAATTGCCGTGGCGCAAGTCAGGTCAGGAAAAGCTTGATCTTAGGGAGGCACGGAAAGTTCTCGATGAGGATCACTACGGCCTCGAAGATATCAAGGAACGCATTCTGGAATCGCTCGCGGTGGTTAAGCTGCGTCCCGACAGCAAGAGCCCGATCCTGCTGTTCGTCGGCCCGCCTGGCGTCGGTAAGACGTCGCTCGGCCGTTCGATCGCACGTGCACTAGGCCGGGAATTCGACCGCCTTAGCCTTGGCGGGATGCGCGACGAGGCAGAATTACGTGGCCACCGTAGAACATACATCGGTGCAATGCCCGGCCGCATCATCCAGTCGCTCAGGCGTGTCGGCGTCAACAATCCGGTGATGATGCTCGACGAGATAGATAAGCTCGGCGCGGATTTTCGCGGCGATCCGGCGTCGGCATTGCTTGAGATACTTGATCCGGCCCAAAACAACACATTTCGTGACAATTATCTCGACCTTCCGTTTGACCTGTCGAAGGTGTTCTTTATCGCAACGGCCAATCAACTGGCTCCGATTCCGATGCCGCTTCGCGACCGCATGGAGATCATCCAGCTTGCCGGCTATAGTGACCGTGAAAAGTTGAATATTGCCAAGCAATATCTCGTGCCGAGGCAGATCGAGGAGAATGGCCTTACCAATGACCAATTGGTGATAACCGATGATGCCATAAACCTGTTGTCCACGAGATATACACGTGAGGCCGGCGTTAGGCAGCTTGAGCGCTCGATCGGCAACCTCGCACGGAAGGTCGCGTTGAGGGTCGCCGAAGGCTCGCCGGAGAAAGTGACGATATCTGCCGAAGAGGTCCGCGGATATCTCGGCCCGCCTAAGGTATTCCCTGAGGAAGCCAGAAAAGAACTGCCGCCCGGCGTCGCGACCGGAATGGCGTGGACAGAGATGGGTGGCGAGGTCCTGTTTATCGAAGCCACAATGCTGCCGGGCAGTGGCGGACTCACGCTTACCGGCCAGCTTGGCGAGGTCATGAAAGAGTCGGCGCAGGCTGCACGAAGTTATTTGTGGTCACATGCGGCCGAATTCGATCTTGATGCCGAAATGATCAAGAACAACGGCGTTCACCTGCATGTGCCGGCCGGCGCGATCCCAAAAGATGGCCCGTCAGCGGGCGTGACGATGGCTACGGCGATGGCGTCGCTCTATACGGGGCGCAAGGTCCGATCGGATACGGCGATGACGGGCGAGATCACGCTTTCGGGGCTTGTGTTCCCGGTTGGCGGTATAAAGGAAAAGGTATTGGCCGCGCACCGCGCAGGGATCCGGCGTATCATCCTGCCGGTCCGTAACGAAGCCGATACTGACGATATCCCGGAGGACGTGAAAAAGGAGCTTGAACTCGTTTTTGCCACATGGATCAGTGACGTCCTTAAGGCTGCGCTCGAACCTGAAGGTTCCGAGTCGATCAAGAAGCGTGAGCATGCCGCAGCGAGGGAAGACGGGACCGGCCATTCGGCGGACCAACCTCCGCTTGCCAAGACTTGATCTCGTTGGATCAGCAGGTTCATGGATTTTACTCGCGCCGCGATTGACAGCCGCGATCCTTTGGGACTATACTTCCACCATCTTTTTGTCCTGTTTAGTAAGACGTTTGAAATAGAGTAGCCGGAGGCCTTTGTCTCCGTCGCGCTTACTTCGGTCAGGTTGCTTCGGCAACGTACGTACGAATAACTTGATGCTTCGTCCGGGGTTTATTCCCTGGCGAAGCGGTCTTTTTGTCTTAGTCGCAGGTTACAAGAGTAATAATCAAGCCCAACGTTCCAGGAGGATTCTCTAATGTTTAAGTGGTCAAAGTCGGAGACAAGACGCCAGCTCGTGCTGTGTCTGTTGGTTTTAGGATTTATCACGGCGATCATCGCTGTGCCGTTTCAGTTCGGAACGAGTGCCGCCAGTGAGAAAAAGAGCGGCCTTATCGAGCGAACTGTAAGCGGTGACGATGGTCTCGCGAAAATGTGGGACATCCGTGAGCAGAGCGGTGACGAATTCACTGAGGCACTCGCGCGATTTCGTCAGTCCATAAGCGTTGATGCGACGCGGGTTGCTGACGTGAGAGACGGATTTGTGCGCGGCGAGCAGACATTTCGCCAGCAGCATCCGGGAGCTAAGGTCGAGTACAATCTCGACATCCGGACGCCTGAGATCCTGACACCGAACGTTTATGAGCAGAGTATTCGTTGGCTTACGCCACCGACCACGGCGAACCGTGCAACGGCCCTTCGCGATTTCATTAAAGACTATAACGACCTCATTGGCCTTAGCGATGGGCAGATCGACGCGCTGAAGACGGCGGCGAACTATGTGAATCCCGACGGCAATCTGTCGTATGTTCGCCTCGAACAGGAGATCAACGGTATTCAAGTATTCCGCGGTGAGATGACGGCGGGCTTTAGGCACAACGGGCAGATGATCCGAGTGGTCAACAACCTCGCACCGGGCTTGGACTACGGACGACTCTCAACCACCTTCGGCGATCCTCTGGATGCCGTTACAACGGCCTCGAAGCATATCAATCACGAACTCCGCGCTGAGGACATCACGCGAAACGACGCTGAGTCCACGAACCTGCGTGTCGTATTTGGCGGCGGCGACTGGTCAACCATTGCGGAGAAAATGTACTTTCCGACGGAGCCCGGCGTTGCCGTTCCGGCATGGCGGGTCCTCATTTGGCAGCCTGTTAATGCCTATTATGTGATCGTCGATGCCGAGACGGGTGTCGTGCTATGGCACAAGAATATCTCTGACGATCAGCTAGAATCCGCGACATATAATATCTACGGGAATCCGCCTGCGTATATCAACGCTGCTGACCACGCGGCACCCTTGTCGCCGGGACCGAATGATCCGGGCCTTGGAACGCAGGGCACGCTGCTGACCAGAACGAATGTGACCTTGATCGGTAACGAGGGCGCGAATTCCTTTAATAATAATGGCTGGATAACCGACGGGACGAATATTACCGACGGTAACGCTAATGAGGCTGGTATCGATCGCGTATCGCCGAATGGCGTTGATGCGCCGTTGACGGGTGACGGAGCCTGCCCGGGTGCTGGTTGCAGGACATTCACCTCGACGTGGAATCCGCCGCCGGGTGCCCCTGTACCGGGAGACGACCCGCTGACTCCTCAGGCGCAGCGTGGTGCGGTTACTCAGATGTTCTATCTGATGAACCTGTATCACGATGAGCTGTATAAGCGAGGTTTCAATGAGCCTGCTCGTAATTTCCAACATCTTAACTTCGCGGGTGCAGGCGGCGTTGCCAACGACCGCGTCAGCTCGGAGGGGCAGGATTCTTCGGGAACGAACAATGCGAATTTCTCGACTCCGGCTGACGGCAGCCGAGGCCGCATGCAGATGTATCTATGGACAGGGCCCACGCCGGACCGTGACGGAACGGCCGACGCTGCCATTGTCATTCACGAGGTAACGCACGGAACCTCGAACCGCCAGCACGGCAACGGTAGCGGTTTGGGCAACCAGGGCGGAATGATGGGCGAAGGCTGGGGCGATTTTTATGCTCACACGATGACTGCCGAACCGACCGACCCGATCAATGCGGTCTATGGGCTTGGCGGTTATTCGCTTCTGGATCTTAACGGAACTTGGACGGCGAACCATTACTACGGAATTCGCCGCTTCCCGACAGCGGTCAAGGCCTTCACGGGCGGACCGAATAACCTGCCTCACAATCCACTGACATTCGGCCATATAAACACTGGATGCGATACGACCTTAGGAACGCCAACCACGGCCGTATCAAGCGCATATCCTCGCAACCCGAAGATAGCGACCTCTGGAAGCTGCTCGCAGGTTCACAACGCGGGCGAGATCTGGAAGAGTGCGTTGTGGGAAGTGCGTGCCTTGATGGTCACCCGCTTGGGTTTTGCTACGGGCACGACGCGTGTCCTCGATGTAGTGACCAATGGAATGAAGCTTGCGCCGCTCAATCCGACGATGCTGCAGGAACGCGACGCGATCGCTGCGACCGCCGGTGCGATCCCTGTGGGGCCTGAGACCAGTGCGGATGCTAACGACGTTCTCGAGGGTTTCCGTATTCGCGGCATGGGATGTTTTGCTTCAGTTCAGTCTGCATCAGCCGTTACGGAGAACTTTGCACCGTGCACACCCGATTTCACCTTGGCAGTCACGCCGCCGACACAGGCGATATGTGTTCCGGCGAATGCGACCTACACGGTAAATACTACATCGCTCACGGGCTTTGTGGATCCGGTCACGTTGACTGCGACCGGTAACCCAGCGGGCACAACCGTGACGTTCTCGGTGAATCCGGTCATTCCGGGCGGCAGCTCGACCATGACGATCGGCAACACCGCAGGCGCCGCACCTGGCACCTACACCATCAATGTTGTCGGCACGTCGGGTGTGCTCGTTCATAACCAGAATGTAACGCTTACCGTCTATGACACCACGCCGGGGACACCGACCTTGACGGCCCCCGCCGACGGATCGACGACCGCGACACTCTCACCGACATTTACGTGGGCAGCGGTAGCCGGGGCGGCGACGTATGACATACAGGTGGCGACAGACGCCGGATTTACAAATATCGTTGCGTCAGCCACGGGACTGACCACGCCGACATTCACGCCGGCATCGCCGCTTGGGGTGACCACGCAGCACTTCTGGCGTGTTAGGGCGGTGAACCCGTGCGGTAATGGACAATATTCCACGGTGTTCTCGTTTACGACACCTTGCTCGGGCAACTACATAGCGACCACTCAGACCGGACAGACAATTCCGGCAGGCGGCGTATTTGTTCCGGGCAGCCAGATAGACGATTCGCCGGCGGTGCCGATAACGCTTCCGGCCGGTTGGGCATCAAGTGTCTATGGCATCGCCGTAACATCCGTGAGTGCCAGCGCCAATGGCAACCTGAAGATCAACGCCGCTGCGACGACGACCCTTACCAATACGGCGCTTCCATCCTCAGGCTTCGGAGCAAATCCGAATCTGTTCGCGTATTGGGACGACCTGATCATGACGACGGCGAATGTCACGGGCGGCGGTATCTACACGAATACCATCGGCGCGGCACCGAATCGCCAGTTCTACATCGAATGGAGGGCGCAGCACTTCTCCGAAACGGTGAACGGACCGATCACGGTCAACTTTGCGATCATGCTGACCGAGGGCTCGGATGTGGTTCGTTACATCTACGCTGCGACGGGAATCGGAGCCACAGCGGGAGGTGCGAGTGCAACGGTCGGTATCCAAAAACAAGGGACCGGCACTGACTTTACGCAGTTCTCGTTCAATACCGCGAGCTTGTCGCCCGGATTGCAGATCACCCTTGCACCACCGAGTTGCGGTGGAACGCCGACGCCAACCCCACCGCCGACTCCGGGCGTGACGCCGACCCCATCGCCGACACCTCCACCGGCAACGCCGAGTCCTACACCACCGGCGTCGCCTACGCCGACACCTCCACCGGGATGTGCGGGGCAGTCGTTCCCGGCAACGACAGGAATGCCTGCATCGCCGCCTGACAACAATCCGACTGGCGTGACGGTGGATATCCCTGTATCGGGACTCACGGGAACGCTGACGGTGGCACAGTTGAGAGACTGGACGTGGAGCAACCCGCACACATGGGGCGGCGACATCAAGATGACGCTGCAGGCACCGAGTGGCGGGCCGACAGCGACTATCGTCGAGAGGCGTGGCAATGCGACATGTCCGCCGACGGGCGTTGGATCATCGAGCAACCTTGTCGGGCCGTACAACTTTGGTGACGCTTATGTGGCCAACTTCCACACGATCGCCGGCGATCCTGTGCCTGCGGGCGACTACTTTGCAAGCCAGTGCGTAACGACGCCGGGTGAGAAGGTGTTCCTGAACACTGTATTCGCCGGGCCGGTCCGGCCGGGCGGCGAGGAACGCGGCCTTGAGGCATTCGAGGGAATGTCGCCTGAGGCAGCCAATGGCACCTGGAAGCTGATGATGAGCGACGGTGCCGGAGGCGACACGGGAACGGTCTCAGCCGTTAACC
>JAGOWF010000169.1:2634-6192 GCA_018060305.1 Pyrinomonadaceae bacterium | reverse complement strand
CGCCGCTGCTTTCGGCCTACTTTATCGACCGGCTAAACAAGCGGATCGGCACCAAACTGCACATTCCGCAAACATTGTGAATAACCCGATACGGCTGGAACGGAAAGAATGCGGTTAGCGCAGAAATGCCGCACCGCCAAAGGTCGCGAGCAGGATCACGCTTACAAATGCGTTGGTCGTAAAGAAGGCCGCGTTCATCCGAGAGAGATCGTCCGCTCGAACGAGCGTGTGCTGGTAAATGAGCAATGCTCCGGTTGCCACAACGCCGATCAGTGCGAGCCAAGCAAGCCCCGTCGCGAAATAAAGCAGCAGCAACACCAGAAATGCCTGGAAGTGGAACAGACGGGCGATCCATAGCGCATTCCTGATCCCAAATCGTGCCGGTATTGATCGCAGTCCGGCCCTGCGGTCAAATTCACGGTCCTGACAGGCATACAGCACATCAAAGCCCGCCGTCCACATTAATACCAGCAATGACAGGAGAATCGGCACTTCGTCGGCAAGCGAGCCACGCACGGCGATCCATGCGGCCGATGGCGAGATCGCTAATGCCAGGCCAAGCAGCAGGTGCGCAAAGGCCGTGAACCGCTTTGCGTACGAATAGCCCAGGACGACCAGTAAGGCGACCGGCGACAGGGCGAAGGTCAGCCAGTTGAGCATATACGACGCTATCAGAAACACGCCTATCGATACATAAAGAAAGACCCAGGCGAAACCGGCCGAGAGTTTTCCCGTGGGCAGTTCGCGTGCCGCCGTTCGCGGATTCGCCGCATCAATGTCGCGATCGACGATTCGGTTAAAGGTCATAGCGGCCGAACGTGCACCGACCATTGCGACAGTTATCCACAAGATCTGCCACCAGGTCGGAAGCCCGTCCGCCGCAAGTATCGCACCCAAGAATGCGAACGGCAGTGCGAACAGCGTGTGCTCGAACTTTATCATTTCGAGCGTTGTTCGGAGTTTACTCGCAGTCGAAAGCATTCTAGTGTTTGGAGCCGCCGGTGCGGGCCGAGTGGAGCCGCTGGGCCTGACGCCGCACGGCGTCAGAGACATTTCGGTTTTTGGTAAGCGCGACCAGATCGCGAAGCTGCAGCCGCGACATTATTGTCATCACGTTCGCGAGCGGTGTGCGCGGATTTTTTGCGAGCGAATGCATGACGTTGTAGCTCTTTGACCACTGCCGATTAGCGGCGATCAAGCGCAGTATGTCCTCAGCGACCGAACGCATCGAGGCGATCATCTCGATCTCTTGCTCTGTAATGCGCGGATTATTTACAACGGCACTCGAAACCAGACGATTAGGGTCGCGGATCAGGATATTACGGGCCTCTCGATCACCTTTCATGCCCAATTTTACTCGATCTTTCACGCCCATTTTCATAATTCGATTGATCATCGAGATGCGATCGCCGGGGATCTCTTCGCCGTCCATTTCGAGTTCGCCGATGATCTTGCCGATGGCGGCTTTTCGTTGCTCCTCGGACTCCTCGTAGATCTCCTCTATGTACTCGAGGCCCATCCACGAGTCGTCAGTCTCGTGGTCGGGCACCTCTATGTGACTCGCTAGCAGGATCGCGTCCTCGATGGTCAATCCCGATCCGTCAAGGTCGCCGGCAAACTCCGCTTGTTCGAGGAACTCTGCTGCCGCCTCGCTGCCCCGTGCGCGAAGCTCATTCGCGATCTGCTGTGCACCGCGTTCCTTTTCAAAAAATTCCCGTTTTACTTCGGCAGCACGCCGTTCAGCCTCGGGTGTGCGGTTTGCGTTTCCGATGATCGCGTCGATGATCGCCGGATTCTGGATAAGCAACTGCTGGTTAAACGAGATCAGTTCGAGCAGTGAGCCGTTTTGCGTCGAGCGAGCAAGCAAAGCGATCGTGTCGGGCGGCGTAAGCGGATTCGTGATCACCGCCTCATAAACACCCGTGGGAAGCTCGCTTTGCGCAGCAAAATAGCCCAAAACGCGCGGTGCGATCTCATCTGATCGAACCGTCGACTCTATATCGCCCGCTTGTTGTGATCGCAGCGCCGTCGCGGCATTTTCGCGCAACTCTACATCCTCGCCCTGATACAACGTGACAAGGATCTCAAGCAGATCGGCCTGAGGCAACGGCAACGCCCCGCGCGATGCCGCTAATTGCGCAGCACGCGGTGCAGACCCGTCGAGGACGGCCCTCACGACCGGATTTGCCGAGACGATCTCAGAACTCATATAGGAGAACCCACGCTATTTCGCCTATTAACTAAAGGAGGAGCGGCCAATGCCAATGCGATAATTCTAGCACAAGGCACCAATTTTCTTGACTAACCCACAGTGCATAACATAGTTTAATAGTTTGGGCTTGGAGTCGGCCAAGCGCTTTGCGACATCCCCAAACGCTTCATCATTACGAATGATAAAACAGGAACTTAAGCAAACGATCGTTGATCACACGGCACGGATCGGGGTCATCGGCCTGGGCTATGTCGGGCTGCCGCTGATCGTCGAGTTTTGCCTCAAGGGTTTTGACGCGATCGGCTTTGAGGTCGATGAGAAGAAGGCTGCTGACATTAACGCGGGCCGTTCCTACATCGTCGATGTGACGGATGAGAATGTCGGCAAATGTATCGAATCAGAAAAGCTCACCGCGACAACCGACTTTAGCCGTCTCGCAGAGTGCGAAGTTATCATCATCTGTGTCCCAACGCCACTTCGCAAAACGAAGGATCCCGACATGTCATACATCCTGACGGCGGGTGGCGAGATACAGAACTACATGCGTCGCGGCCAGCTAATTATCCTCGAATCAACGACATATCCGGGCACAACCGACGAGGTGCTGCAGCCGATGTTTGAGGAAAAAGGATTCGCGCTCGACGAGGATTTTCTTCTCGCTTTCTCGCCCGAACGCGTCGATCCGGGCAATCCGCAGTTTCAGACGCACAACATTCCAAAGGTAGTCGGCGGCGTGTCAGCGGACTCGACGGAGATCGCCGCATTGCTGTATTCGCAGATCGTCAATGAGGTCCATCCCGTCTCGTCGGCCCGTGTGGCCGAGGCTGCCAAACTGTGGGAGAACACGTTTCGGGCAATAAACATCGGCATGGCAAACGAAATGGCAAAGCTCTGCAACGCCCTTGAGATCGACACATGGGAGGTCGTCCGGGCAGCAGCGACAAAGCCTTTTGGCTTCATGCCATTTTATCCGGGCCCGGGCATCGGCGGCCATTGCATACCGCTCGATCCGCATTATTTGTCGTGGAAGGCGAAGCAGCACGGCTTTGATTCGCAATTTATTAGCCTTGCCGAGCAGGTGAACTCGACGATGCCGGACTACGTAGTCGAGATCGTCTCGCGTGCCCTCAACGATGCGAAAAAAGCAGTTAACGGTTCTAAGGTATTGATACTCGGCGTAGCCTACAAAAAAGACATCGACGACATGCGCGAATCACCGGCCCTATCGATCATCGACCGGCTGCGGGCCGACGGGGCCGAGGTCGTCTATCACGATCCGTTCGTCGCAGAGGTCACGTTCGATCATGCCTATACTATCGGCGACGGAGAACCGTTGAAGAATCAGG
>JAGOWF010000169.1:0-2534 GCA_018060305.1 Pyrinomonadaceae bacterium | reverse complement strand
GTGCAGACGGCGAGGATAATGACCGAATTCGAACCGGTCGTGATCGAACAGGAGCCCGATTGGGTCATTGTCGTGGGTGACGTGAACTCGACAATAGCCTGCGCTCTTGTTTGCGCGAAATTGGGAGTCAAGGTTGCCCACGTCGAGGCCGGCCTGCGGTCGCGCGACCGCTCGATGCCGGAGGAGATCAATCGAATATTGACCGATGCTATAGCCGACCTGCTGTTTACAACATCGCAGGATGCGGACGTAAATCTTGCAAACGAAGGAGTTGCGGCGGCGAAGATACGGTTTGTCGGCAATGTGATGATCGACTCGCTGTTGGAGCACCTCAAGCTGGCTGAGCGTTCGACCGTGAGGGCCGATCTCTGGCTGAACAATAGTGATTACGCTGTTCTTACGCTGCACAGGCCTTCGAATGTTGACGATCTCGAAATATTCGCAGGCATCGCGGGGGCGTTGATCGAGATAGCGAAGAAAATTCCGATCATCTTTCCCGTCCACCCGAGAACGCGAGCAAAACTTGAAGAGTTCTGCCTCGCCGACGGGCTCGAAGCCGCGGGCATTCGCTTGATCGAACCGCTCGGATATCTTGATTTTATGCGGCTCTATAGCGGTGCGCGGCTTGTGCTGACCGATTCGGGCGGGCTGCAGGAAGAGACGACCGTGCTCGGCATTCCTTGCCTTACGCTTAGAAACAACACGGAGCGGCCGATCACTATCGAGATGGGGACCAACGTCCTTGTCGGGACCGATCCCGAAAACATCAAACAAGCTGCCTTCACGGTGCTGGCAGACAGAAAGTCGAACGCGACACCACGTATTCCTCCATTGTGGGACGGTCACGCTGCCGAACGGATATGCGATGAGTTGCTCCGAGCCTGATCGCAGCCGGAATGGAAGGCCGGCCTATTCAAACTTCACCGAAACGATCTTTGATACGCCCGGCTCCTGCATCGTCACGCCGTAGAGCGCTCGGGCGGCCTCCATCGTGCGTTTGTTGTGAGTGATGACGATAAACTGCGTCTTTTCAGACATTTCCGCGATCTTACCGGCAAAACGGCCGATGTTTGCGTCGTCGAGTGGTGCGTCAACCTCGTCGAGCAGGCAGAAGGGCGATGGGCGATACTTGAATATGGCAAGCACGAGCGCTATTGCGGTCATGGCTTTTTCGCCGCCCGAGAGGAGTTGAATATTCTGCAGGCGTTTGCCCGGCGGCTGTGCAACCACCTCGATGCCGGCCTCGAGAATATCGTCGGCCTCCATCAACGTCATTTCGCCGCGCCCGCCACCGAAAAGCTCCTGGAAGAACTCGGTAAAATTAGCGTTGATAGACTCGAAAGCCGCGCGGAATCGATCGCGTGAGCGTTTCTTGATCTCGCCAAGCGCCTCTTCGGTCGCGGCGATGCTGTCAACGATGTCCTGCCGTTGGCCGGTGAGGAACGATTGCCGCTCCTCGGCCTCGCCGAGCTCCTCAAGGGCGAGCATGTTGATCGCACCAAAACCATCGAGCCGCCCGCGAAGGTCCTCGGCCTGCTGGCGAGCGTCCGTAAGAATGAATTCCGGATCGGCCTCGATCTCGTTGACAAGTGCGTCGAGAGCCAAGCCAAGCTCCTGATGACATTTCTCGCCGATGTTCTTTAGCTCTGTGACAGCCTCGGCCTGGCGGATCTCGATCTCGGCACGCTCATTGCGGGCCTCGCCGAGACGACGGTTGACGTCGGCGAGCTCGTCGCTCGTGGCATCAGAAAGCTGGCGCGCCTCTGTCAGGGAGGTTACGGCCTGAGTGATCTCAGCCGTCTCGCGGTCGATCTCGTCACCGGCTGAGGCGATACGGTCGGTGATCGAGATGATCTCCTCGTGCAGGGTCTTGATCTTTCCTTCGGCTTCGTTGTGTTCGAGTGTTTGCAGGGCGAGACGTGACCCTATCTCTTTTGCCTCGTTCTCGACGCGGCGCAGGGCCGACACGGCCGAGCGGCGGCGTTCGTCGGATGTAGCGGCGATCATGCGCTTTTCGCTCAGCACGGCAAGCGCGCCTTCGGTCAGTCCACGGGCAGCGGTGAGATTCGCGGCGATTTGTTCGAGGCCGATAGCTGTCTCGCTTCGGACACTTTCTGCTTTCTGTTTTCCGCTCAGAGCTTCGGCGCGTTTGCGGGTGACCTCGTCGATCTCAGCCTTTACCTGGCCGGTCTCGTCGGCTACGAGCTTGCGGTGACGTTCGGCGCGATCAATCTCGTCCTTGGCGGCTCGAACCTGTATTTGCAGCCCGTGAATGCCACGGTCAACCTTGATTATCAGCGACTGCAGATCGACCATCTTGCTCTCGGTCTCGATAAGCGACGCACGGGCCGCCTCAACCGAGGCGGTCGCCTTCTCGATGTCACCATCCAGACGCGCACAGTCCTTGCCGAGTTGGTTAAGCTCGCGCTTGAAGGCAAGCAGCGACGCATTCGTTTCGCCCGTCTTCTGCTTGCCTGCGATCATCAGCCGGCCGCCGAGTAGGATGTCGCCGTCATAGTTGACGAGCGTCTCGC
>JAGOWF010000010.1 GCA_018060305.1 Pyrinomonadaceae bacterium | reverse complement strand
CCGATCTGGAACCGGAACTTTATCGACCATGTGCAGATCACCGTGGCTGAGACGCTCGGCGTCGAGCAGCGCGGCGGCTATTACGATTCGGCCGGCGCTCTTCGCGACATGATCCCGAACCACATCATGCAGCTCGTCACGCTCACCGCAATGGAGCCGCCCGTGTCGTTCGAGGCCGATTCGGTGCGTGACGAGCAGGCTAAGGTAGTGCAGGCGATCCAGCCGTTCCCGCCCGAGGAGGTCTTTAACCGCACGGCCCGCGGTCAATACGGCGAGGGCGAGGTCGATTGTCAGGCAGTGCCGGCCTATCGTGACGAGGACAAGGTCGCACCAAACTCAAACACCGAAACATTCGCTGCGCTAAAACTCTCGATCGACAACTGGCGTTGGGCCGACGTGCCGTTCTATGTCCGCACCGGCAAACGGATGCCGTGCAAGCATTCGAGCGTAATCATCGAATTCAAAAAAGCGCCGTTCATGCTGTTTCGCGAGACCGGCATCGAACGACTCAGGACCAACCGACTCGTCATTCACATCCAGCCTGACGAGGGCATCACATTGCACTTCGGTGCAAAAATTCCCGGGCCGATAGTCAACGTCGGGCCGGTCGATATGGATTTTAACTACGCCGAGCACTTCGGCGAGCAGATCGCTACAGGCTACGAGCGGCTGCTCTACGATTGCATGATCGGCGACGCCACGCTCTTTCAGCGTGTCGATATGGTCGAGGCCGCGTGGGCGATAGTCGATCCGGTGCTCGAGGTTTGGAACGCGATCCCCGACCGCGACTTCCCCGACTACGCCGCCGGCACCTGGGGCCCAGAAGAGTCCGACCGCCTACTCGCCACTGACGGAAGGTTGTGGAAAAATATCGTCGATTGAAAAGGGCCGGACGTTACCGCCCGGCTAAATCGTCAGGATCTTTGAAAATTTATTTATTGTGCGGCGACGACCGGTTTATCGGCCGCAAGGCCGAACTGCTCGCTCGCTGTCTGCCCATTCGAACTGCGTAATATCCACCACGTTCCATCACGAAACACGGCGATATCTGACTTTCCGTCTCCATCGTAATCCGCTGGCACTGGCTTATCTGTCGTGAGACCGAACTGCGTAGCGTCAAAGTTTTGTGACGGAACGCCGGTTGGACGGGCGACATACCATGTGCCGTTCGACGGGCGAAAGACGGCAAGATCAGATCGGCCGTTCCCGTTGAAATCGCCATTAAGCGGTATATCACCCGCAGTGCCAAACTGGGCTGCACTTGCCTGCCCATCGATACTGCGAAGAATATACCAGTGAGAATTGGACGAACGAAAAACGGCGATGTCACGCTTGGCATCACCATCAAAATCGCCCGCCATCGGCACATCACCGCTCTGCCCAAACTGTGTGCCGATGACCTGCAAATTACCGCTGTTTCGCCGCCACCATGTGCCGCTCGACGGTCGAAAGACTGCGATGTCGGCGAAGCCATCGGCGTCGTAATCACCGGGCATTGGAATATCGCCGGCTGTCCCGAATTGTTCAAACCGCACGCTGCCCTCCGTGGAGTTTATGATCCACCAGGAGCCGTCCCTGAACACGGCATAGTCGATGACCGCATCGCGGTCGTAATCGGCGGGAGCGAGCATGTCGGACGCAATACCCCACGGGCGGCCCGAGAATGTTCCGTCCTGACTGTTCTTTTGGAACCATTCGCCCGTGGCCGCGCGGAAAACCGACAGGTCGGCACGGCCTTCGCCGTCAAAGTCGGCTGTGCGGGCCCTTGTGGCAAGGTGATTCGACGGTATCCACCGTGGGACCTCGCGATTCTCGTTGATCGCGTCTGGAAATGTCACTTGCTGAACATTATTGCCGTTTGCGTCAATAACAAAAATGTGGTCCCGGGTCGCACCAGACGGCGTGACCACAGACCGCTCAAATGCGATCTTTGTGCCGTCGAGCGAGAATGCCGGATTCTCGTCAGGCACATTGTTGTTTGTCATCTGGCCTGAGGTGCCGCCGGGGCCAACGCTCATTGTGAAGATCTCGTTGAAGTTGTTCTGCCCCGCCTCGGTGCGGCCCTGATAGACGATGGTCGACCCGTCAGGTGAGAAGCGGCCGCCGAATTCAAAAAAGAAGGTTAACCGCGTTTCACTAGTGCCGTCGATGTTCACCAACATCAAGTTCGGCAGTCCGAACTGAGGGCTGAAACGATTCGAGTCAAACAGTATCTTTGAGCCGTCGGGCGAGAACGCCGGCCGTTGGTCGACGCCCGCGTTAGTCGTAAGCCGGCGCGTATCACTTCCGTCCCAGTTGACCACATAAATATCGTTGTTGCTGTTCCGGCTGCTGGCAAATGCGATCAGGCTTCCGTCGCGCGAGATGGCTGCCTGATGGTTGTTGTCGGTGAATGTGAGTTGTCTCAGACCCTTACCGTTCGAGTACATTACCCAGATGTTGTTTGAGAATTCAAACGCGACTCGCCGGCCATCGGCCGAGAAATCGTAGTTGAGCTGCATATTTGTCGGCGGCGCCGTAAACGAGACGCGCTCAGGCCCACTGCCGTTGATATCGTATTGATACAACGACCAGATATTGTTTGGACGGATCGCCGTGACGATCTTGCCCGGGCCCTGTCCGAACACCATGCCGGCCATCATAAACAGCGCGGCACAGAAAAGTGTGGTGAATTTTTGTGGCTTCGATGTCATCGATATGTTCCTCCTATGATCCTTCTGACCAATAGGGCGTGGAATCTGGCAAAAAGCGCCAACGTTTCCGAAGATTTTTTTTATTTCGTTCGGAACCGACCTATAATAGGGCGATACTTAGGTGGAAAACGGTAACGAGATCACTCAACTGCTCAATGACATGCGTTCCGGCGGCGAGTCATCACCTGAGCAGTTGTTGGAGCTTGTCTATGACGACCTGCGGCGGCTCGCCGGCTCGTATATGCAGAATGAGCGATCAGATCACACGCTGCAGGCGACGGCGCTCGTCCACGAGGCATACATTCGGCTGGTCGATTGGAAGAATGTCTCGTGGCAGAGCCGGGCGCAGTTCTTCGCCGTTGCGGCAGGGGTGATGCGAAACGTGCTGATCGACCACGCGCGAAAACGGCAAACCGGAAAACGTGCCGCACACAAGCTGGTCCTCGATGACGCCGTCAGTCTGCCCGACAACCGGCAGATCGACCTGCTCGCCCTCGACGAGGTCCTGTTAAGCCTGGAAAAGGTCGATCCGCGACAGGCGAGGATCGTCGAGCTGCGATTCTTCGGCGGACTCTCGATCGCGGAAACAGCATACGTCCTCAGCGTGAGCGAGACTACCGTGCGGCGCGAATGGACGTTTGCCAAGGCGTGGTTTCAACGTGAACTTGGTAAGGCATCAACAGAATGAACGATACAGACTGGCAGAAACTAAAGGAGCTGTTTGACGTAGCACGTGAGATGCAGGCCAATGCCCGACTCGAGTTCATCAATCAAGAATGTAACGGCGATCCGCATCTCATCAGCGAGGTAATGTCACTGCTCGACGCCGAGGCAAGCAGCGAACCGGCCATCGAGGCGCATAAGATCGACCTGGCCGGAAAGGTGATCGGGTCGGGCGAGGGGCACGCCGGGCGTCATTTTGGCCACTATCGCATCATCCGCGAGATCGGCAGCGGCGGAATGGGCACGGTGTTTCTCGCCGAACGCGACGACGGTGAATTTACGATGCAGGTCGCGTTAAAGATCGTGCGTCAATCGCTTGCAGACGACGCGATCATCGAGAGGTTTCGTCGCGAGCGGCAGATACTTGCCGGACTTCGACATCCGAACATTGCGGCCCTGCTGGACGGAGGCGTGAGCGAGCGGGACGAGCCTTTTTTGGCTATGGAATACGTTGAGGGTGAACCGCTAATCGACTATTGCGAACGCCACGGGCTCGATGTTCAAGAGCGGCTCAGGCTCTATATCAAGGTCTGCTCGGCCGTCGCCTATGCCCACCGAAATCTTGTCGTTCATCGCGACATCAAGCCGACCAACATTCTCGTTACGATCGACGGCGAGCCAAAGCTGCTTGACTTTGGGCTGGCAAAGGCATTTGAGAGTGACACGGACTCGACGCAAACAGAGATGCGTGCATTCACGCCCGCTTATGCCTCACCTGAACAGATACTTGGCGAACGTATCACGACGGCGACCGATCATTTCTCACTTGGGGTCGTCATGTATGAGTTGATCACCGGCAATAAACCGTTTCATTTTGAAGGTAAATCGTTCGAAGAAATCATCCGTTCGGCGGAAAGTGTCCAGGCACAACCACCGTCAAGGATAACCAATGGTTCGCAACGACTTTCGGGCGACATCGACAACATCGTGTTGAAATGCCTGCGCCGCGAACCCGAACGCCGATACGATTCTGTCGCCGATCTGTCGGCCGATATCGAACGATTCCTTGACGGCCGGCCCGTGGCAGCGCGTCCGAACACATTTGGCTATTTGGCTACACGATTCATCGTGCGCAACCGGCTTGCGGTCGGTGCGGCGGTCGTCGTCGTTCTCGCAGTTTTCGCCGGTCTCGCCGTCGCGTTATGGCAAGCCGGTGTAGCCAAAGCCGAACGCGACCGCGCCCAACTGCGCTTCGCCGAGGTGCGACAGCTTACCAACGCCCTGCTGTTCGAGATCGCCCCAAAGATCGACCGGCTCCCTGGTTCGACTGAGGCGCGCGAAATGATAGTTTCGCGGGGGCTGGCATATCTCGATACTCTTGCAGCGGAATCACGCGCTGACGTGGAACTTCAGGCCGAACTCGCCGAAGCATATCAGAAGATCGGTGATATTCAGGGCAATCCGACCAAACCGAATCTGAACGATCCGGTCGGAGCGATCTCCTCCTATGAGAAATCACGGACGATCCTGCTCGCTCTGCCCCAGACACCGGCCAACCGGCTTAAGCTGGCAGTCGCAGCGCGCGAACTCGCCAGAATACGTTCCGTCCAGCGTGAGGTCGATGCCTCACAACGGAATTCCGAGGAAGCAATCTCTCTCTACAATGCCCTTCTCGCTGAGGAGCCAAACGAGAATGGCCTCGCACTCGCGCTCATTGCAACCGAGATCGATTACGCCCATGAGTTTGCGACGAATAATCAGTACGATAAAGCTGTGCCAATGTACCGCGGCATAATTGCACGGCTCGACAAACTCGACGAAGAACGTGAGACGCTTCGGCTCAAGGCCATCACGGCAGCATATCTGAGCAACGGTCTCTCGTGGGACGGCAAGCAGGAGCTTGCCGAGGCCGAAAATGAGCGGGCCGTTGAGTTTGCCGATCGCCTCGCAGCGGCGGCAGAAACCGATACCGAGGCCCGCCGTACCACGTTCGCCGTATATTCGCTCGCAAGTAGTACTTTTGAAACTATTAAGAATGACGTCTCGCTCAGTTTTGCCGAACGGGCGCTCGTGGTCGCCCGAAGGGCCGCAGAAGCAGACACCTTCGACACTCAGGCGAAGCAAGACCTCGCTAAGGCACTGTCCCGATGGGGCATCTTGCTAACCCTTATCGGGCGCGCGTCCGAGGGAATTGATGAGTTGAAGCGATCGGAACGTGTCCTTCTCGATCTGATCGAACGCGAACCACGCAACCTGGCCTATCAGGACGATCTCGGCACGCTCTACACACGATTCGGCGATGCAGCGAAAAGCCGCAATGACCTAACGGCGGCCCTGAACTCCTACCGAAAGAGTTCGGAGGTGTTTGGGCGACTTGCTGCAGCAGATGAAAGAAACCTTGTTGCCCAGCGCGACTATGCACAGGCGTTAAAGAGCGTCGGCCTCACTGAAATAAGGCTCGGCCACCGAACAGAGGCCCGCGCAACAATAAGCCGGACGATCGTAATCGTCGACTCGCTCAAGCGGCGCAACGCGTTGGGCCAGTGGGATCTGAGGATATTTGAGGAACTGCCGGCTCTGCTCCTTGGGCTTAACGATTGAAACAGCGTGTAAGCGCGTTTAACATATGGTTAATAGCATATGCAACTTGAGATAATTGCCGGCCTGCTTCTACTCGTGCTGATGACGTTTCTCGCAACGGTCGATATGGCGTTTTCGCATATATCCGATGTCGGGCTGCGGCGCATCTCGTCGGATGAGGAATTAGCAGACAAGAAGCGGGCGGTCAGCTTCCTTCGCGAGATACTCGACAACCGGCCGCGGTTTCGGTTCGCGTTGTCAGCAACCATTCAGGTGCTGCTGATCGGATTTACGGTTCTCGTAACGCTGGTGCTGGCCGAGCGGATGACAGCGAAATGGGAACGGCTCGCGGCCGCGTTTGGCATCACCCTGGTCGCGACCGTTCTGCTTCGCCAGATCGTACCGAGGCTGTTGGTCATCAAGAATCCGGAACGCAAACTGGTGTTCTTGCTACCGGCAATACGGCCGCTGTATTGGTTGGTTTCGCTCTTTGTCGATCCTGTCGTGAGCCGACGCGAACGCACTCGGCAAAAGATCGAGGCAACGATCGCGCCTGACGGAGCCGACGAAGCAGACGATGATAACGACGATGACTTTCAGGCGCTGATGGAGGTCGGCGAGGCCGAGGGGATCATTGAGGAAGACGAACGCGAGTTGATCGAAACTGTTGTGGAATTTGGCGATACGCTCACTAGCGAGATCATGACGCCACGAACCGAGATCGCTGCTGTCCGAGCGGGAACGCTCATCAAGGATGCGCGAGATCTGATGATCGAGGAAAAATACTCACGCCTGCCGATCTATCGCGACAGTATCGACAACATCGTGGGAATGGTATATGTCCGTGACCTTCTATCAGCACTTGCCACCGGCCGAAAGGAAGAGCCGGTTGAGAACATCAAACGCGAGGCATTCTTTGTCCCCGAGACCAAGACGGCCGCCGAACTGCTCAAATCGATGCAGCAAAATCACGTCCAGATCGCCGTCGTGATCGACGAATACGGCGGCGTTGCCGGCCTCGTTACCGTCGAGGACATCCTTGAAGAGATCGTCGGCGAGATCGAGGACGAAGACATCACCAAAGACGAGATCGTCGAACTTACGCTTAGCGAGGACGGTTCCTGCGACGTGCCCGGATCGACCGAGATCGATGAGATCGAAGATCTATTCGATATCGAACTCGAGGACGAAGACTACACCACCATCGCCGGCCTCGTGGTCACCGAGGCGGGCTATGTGCCGAGGCCGGGAGAGAAACTCGAGCTAAAAGGGCTTTCGGTCGAAGTGCTGGCGGCGGATGAGAAGCGAATTACTCGCCTCCGACTGATGCCCGTTTCCGAACAGGTGGCAGACGTCGATGATTAGCTAGGCCGATATGTTTGATACAATAGTTAAAACAGCATTTGGAGGTAACAGCAATGGCTATTAGATTAGGCGACGAAGCGCCGGACTTCACGGCGGAGACGACGCAGGGGACGATCAACTTTCATGAGTGGCTCGGCGACAATTGGGGCGTGCTTTTCTCGCATCCCAAGGACTATACGCCGGTCTGCACGACGGAACTGGGTATGGCGGCGAAGCTGAAGCCCGAGTTTGATAAACGAAACGTCAAGGTAATGGGCCTCAGCGTCGATCCGCTCGATTCCCATCTCGGCTGGGAAAAAGACATTGAGGAAACCCAGGGCCAAGCGGTCAATTTTCCCATGATCGCTGACAGCGATCGGAAGGTATCGGACCTCTACGACATGATCCATCCAAACGCGAACGACACGCTGACCGTGCGCTCGGTGTATGTGATCGGGCCCGACAAAAAGGTCAAGCTGATGATCACCTATCCGGCATCGACGGGTCGGAATTTTGACGAGATACTGCGCGTGATAGACTCGCTTCAACTTACGTCAAATTACAGCGTGGCCACGCCCGTAAACTGGCGCGACGGGCAGGATTGTATCATCGTGCCCTCGATCTCGGACGAGGAGGCTCGGGACAAATTCCCGGCCGGGTGGCAGGCTTTGAAGCCGTATCTGCGAGTTACCCCGCAGCCGAACAAGATCGATCGCGGCGATTCAACGGCGGCATGAAACTCCAGGCCGAGATCGGCGAAGAGAGCTATGAGGTTGAGATCGTATCTGACGGGCGCGAGTGCCGGGCGGTGGTTGACCAGCGCGAATATTCGCTAGCCGTATCATCCCCTGAGCCGGGAGTTTACCTGATCAGGAACGACAACGCCGTTCACCAGGCGTCGGTCACGTCGGACGCGGACGGGACGTTCAATGTGCAATTGCGCGGCCATGAGGTAGGCGTCAAAATCATCGATCCTAAACACCTTCGCGCGGGCGGTGCAGGCGCAAGCGACACCTCGGGCAAGGCCGAGGTCCGTACCGCAATGCCCGGCAAGGTCGTCCGCATATTGGTAGCCATTGGCGATACGGTCGAGAAAGGCGATGCTGTCGTCGTCGTCGAGGCGATGAAGATGCAGAATGAGATGAAGTCACCTAAGGACGGCCGAGTCAGCGAGATCAAAGTTGCCGAGGGCGACACCGTCAGCGGTGGCGATGTGCTGGTTGTAATTGAATAGCCTCTTTTTTAATCAATTGCCGTTGCCTTTAGGCAACGGACACATTCCAAATAGTTCAACTGGGCTTTAGCCCAAATATCTTTTGGGCTAAAGCCCGATTTTTTGAGCCACAAATCCGTTGGCTAAAGCCAACGGCAATTCAAAAGAAGTTTACTTAACAGCAATCTAGAAAAAGATACTCATCGTTTGGCTTTCGGCAAACTCACTAGATTCGCAAACAACCGGTACGCCCCAGGCACGCCCGCCGGTAGTTGTCGGAACATCGAATAGCTGCAATAGACATAAGTGCCCTTGCCGAGTTTCGCGATCACGAGGCCGCCCGAGTTTTCAGGTTCGCCCGTGTCGTGCGATTCGATCAGGCCGGTGTAGTCGCCGGACATACTGGTGAAGTTATAGAGATTCCGTTCCTGAACCCACCCCATAAAATCGGTGGCGGCGATCTTGTTGGGGAAATTGAACACGGCGTGATCGGGCACGAGGATCTTCATCGCCGCATTCTCGTCCGCGACGCGCGGACCCATTTGAACCGGGAACGGTATGAGGTTTTGCTGGGCGTAGCCCGGAAGCTGGTACTGGACGATCAGCGTCCCGCCATTACGGGCATAATCCAGAAGATGCTGGTTATTGGCGACAACGTCAGAGCGAACCTGATAGGCACGGATGCCGACGACGATGGTATCGTATTTCGACAAGTTCCCGTACGCCAGTTCACTCTCGGAGATCACTTCGAGGTCAAAGCCCATCTGCCGGATCGCCTCAGGCACGCGATCGCCGCTGCCGATGATGTAGCCGACCTTGACAGGTGCTGTCTTGAGGTCGATGACCTTCGCATCGATGGTCGCGCGTTGATAGAAACGATGTGTCTGGATGTGCGGATATGAGACGGCCCGCATCGTCGATGTCACAAGGGCTTCGCCGATCATCGCCTGACCGTATATCTGATAACTGCCCGGCCGCATGCGTGCCGGGATGGTCACGTCAAACGTGATCGCCGTCTTTTCGCCAGTGCGTTTGAGCTCAAAGCTCTTTGACGACGCCGAGTATTGCCAGTGCACCGGCATGTCGAAGTTCAGCGACACCGTACCCGTAACCGGTTGTTTTGAATGGTTCGTAACCGTCATTACGATCTGCTTTGTCTGCGGTTTGTCCGACGAAGCCACTATCATCAACGGCTGGTCCATCTCGACCGAGACACTTGGAACGACATCGACATTTCGCCGAATCTCGCCGCGAACATCATCGGCAAATCTAAATTCGACCGGACGTTCAACGACGATCTCTGTGCCAAGAACGTCGAGCGTCGCCGTCAGTCTCATCTCCGATGGCTGGATCGGCAAAGTGTGGGCCGACGGGTCGCGCCGCCAGGTAAACATGTCTCCGGCCCGTTCATCGACCAACCAGTAGGGCTCGGTAGGCTGCCAGGCGGCCGGGACATTGACCCGAAAGAAATTACTTGCCGCGGCTGTTTCACGAGGGATGAATGCGGAGGATTGCGTCTTTGGGGCGTCCTCGTTCACAAGCGTCCACCGCTGCGGCAATATGAGCCCAACTTGTTTGACCCTCGCCATTTTCGTGTGAGGCAAAAAGGCCTTCGCCCCGATCAGGACCGACTCACCCGGCACTACCGTCTCGGTGTCGCCCAGTGCATCGATCTGAACGCCAGCGGCTAGCGCAATGGCTTCAGCGAGCTGCTTGAGCTTGGCTTCGATCAGGGATCGGGCAACCTCGGATCTAATAACCTGCGCCTGTTCCTGAAGGACCGTCCATGCGCGGATTAGATGAGGAACGGCCCCCTCCGTCAAGTTAATATCGATCTCACGTTCGGCCGCCTTCAATGCGGCTTGATAACTGGCAAGAGCATCGGCGTCGATGGGGAGATGATCCGCTGCGCCCGTCACAGACGTGTCGAGTCCGTCAAAGATGCCTGTCTCCCTAGCATCGTTGCCAATCAGGTTCAGCCCCGAAAACTGGTCGCCTCGAAGCTCAAGGACGCCCTGCTCCTGCGATTTGTGCTGGCTGCGCGCCTCCATCGCGATCTCAAAATACGAGCGGCCGAGCAGCGGATCATACCGGCCCGTGTTGATACGAAGCCGCGCCTCGCCCGTCGCCCTAAATCCATGACGCACATAGAATTTCCGGGCCTGCCATACTCGCCCGGTGTCGCTGCATTGCGAGGCGTCGTTCGCCGCCTTTACGGCTAACGGAGCGAGATAACCTGCAAATTGATGCTGTCCGTGGCCGTCAGTCGGCGTCCCCGTAAACTGTGCGACGACGACCAATGGCCGAAACGTGCGAATTACGCGGACCGTGTCACAGAGGAGTATCTTTTCGTCCCATTTCTGTTTGGCCTCGTCGAGTGTCTTAGAGAATCCGTAGTCGTATGCTCGCGTAAAATACTGCTCCGCTCCGTCAAGCCGTCGCGCCTGCAGCAGTTCTTCGGTGCGGATCAGTCCCAATGCCTCACCGAGTTCGGGGCCGATGATGTTCTGTCCGCCGTCGCCCCGAGTGAGTGAGAGATATGCCGTCCGTGCATTTTCGCCTCGCGCTAAATATGCTAGAAGCGCGGTGTCCTCGTCATCAGGATGGGCGCCGATCATCAGGACACTGGCGTTCGTGTTGAGCCGCTTTAGCATCTGAAACAGGCCAACGGTTCCGCGATCGTAAATCGCCCGCACCTGCGGGACCGCCGGTATGGCCAAAACACACAAAAAGATCGATAAAAACAGGGCGAAATGAGAACATTTTCGCAAATGGTGTCCCGACGTGTCCCGCAGGTGTCCCGCACCCAAGCGGGACAGCCTAAACGTTATGAATATTGAGCTTATGGTTCCAGATCGCATCTAATTTGACGATTTTTGAAAAAAAATATTCTTACTCTTGACATTGTTGCAAGCCTAGCACATCATGAGGTCTTTGTCAAGCTAAATGTGAGTCGTCGCCGGAGACGGAATCTCGACCTCCAAACGGAAACTCACCCCGGCCATACGAGCGCACAAGATATATGACGAGACCGAGGAGTATTAGGACTACTGCGTATTTGACCTCCTTTTGAAAATTGGGCCTTGAGAAGAGAACAAATACAAAGCCTGCTATCGCGATCAAGGCCGGCAGCGGATACAACCACATCCTGAATGGCCTCGGAAACTCGGGCCGAGTCTGCCGCAGGACGATCACACCGACGATCTGGGCGAGGAACTGGACGATTATGCGGATGACCACGAGTGCCGCTATCACGTCCGCAAGCCGGAAAAAGCAGAACAGAGCCGCAATGCCGCCCAGCGCGAGCAACGACACATAAGGAAATCGATGCTTCGGGTGTACTTTTGAAAAGATGCGGAAGTAATTCCCGTCCAATGACGCCGCATACGGCACTCGAGAATAGCCTAGTAATAGCGAGAAAACCGACGCAAACGCTGTCCACATTATCAGCAGGGTCGCAATGACGCCCGCCGTAGGGCCGTAGAGGCGTTCGATAAATACCGATATGACGTAGCGGCGGGCGTCGGAATTTGCCGTTTCCATAAACTCGCGCCACGGTATCACGCCCAGGATCGAGATATTCATCACGATATAGATCGCCGAGATCGCGAGGATCGAAATGATTATCGACCGTGGGATCGTCCTTTCGGGATCCTTTACCTCGCCCGCAAAGAAATTGACGTTGTAATAACCCCAATAGTCGTAAACGGCGATCAGCATTGCCGACCCGAGGCCGAGAAAGAACTCGGGCTTGAGCGTGAAGGCGTCGGGCGGGAAATCAAAGGCGAGAGCCGGATCAAAGTTCGTCAATCCGCCGAAAATGATCCAAACGATAGCCGCCATCACGCCTAGCCACAGGAACTTGCCCAGTCTTTCGATGATCGTGATCTTGCGATACAGAAGAACGACGCAAAAAACACAGATGCCGATGGCAACAAATGTTCCCCACGACGCGACAATGCTGGCGCTGAAATCACCGACGAACGGCAGAGTGAGATTAAGGTCCCGCTGAAAAAGCGCAATGCCGAGGTCCGGAAATATATACGCAGCGTAGAGAGCAAAGCCAATACAGCCTGATGCCATAGACAACGGCGCGCTGAACTGGAGCTGCCAGATAAAAAGGAACGACATCAGCCGTCCCATCTTTCGTTTGCCGTATATCTCCTGAAGATAGTTATATGGGCCGCCGCTCTTTGGCATGGCTGCGCCCAGCTCAGCCCAGACCAATCCGTCGCACATCACCAGCACTGCGCCGACGATCCAACCGACCATCGCTTGCGGCCCACCCATCGCCGCGATGATCAGCGGCATCGTTATGAACGGCCCGACGCCGATCATATCGATCATGTTCAGCATTGTCGCGCCTGAGACGCCCACGGCTCGGATCAGTTTTGGTTCGTTGTTTTGCATTTATGTGCGATGGAACCCGCGCTCGATGTCCCTCATCGATAATCGCAAGATCACCGGCCGGCCATGCGGGCACGTCGTCGGCGAGGTAGTCAGCAGTAATCGATCGATGAGCCAGCTCATCTTTTCCTGCGTCAGCTTCATATTGATCTTCACCGCGGCCTTACAAGCGAGGCTGGCGGCGATATCATCGCGCAGCGTCGATTTTGGAGCACCCTTTTTCTCAGCCTCGATCGTGTCAAGGATCTCAGCGAATAGATTCCTCGCCTCGGATGCCGGCAGGTCGGTCGGGATGCTCTTGATAGCTACGGTGCGGCCTGAGAGTCGCATCAGGCCGAAGCCAAGGGCGGCGAGATCGTCCTCGATCAGGGCAAACGCCTCGGACTGCGCGGGCGTAAGGTCGAGAGTCTCAGGCAGCAAGAGGTTTTGCGATTCGGGTTCACGTTCCTTTTCACTGCGACGGTATTTGTCGAAGAGGATGCGTTCGTGCGCAACATGTTGATCAATTAGCAACAGGCCTTCGTCATCGACGGCAATAATAAAGCTCTCATGAAGCTGTCCGAGCGGCTGAATTTTTGACGTGGAAACCGTTCCGACATCAACACTCTTTGCAAGCCTTGCGGCCGAATCGACCGGCGGCAATTCGGCAGAACTTGAGTCAGTTATCCGCTCGACGGGCACCGTCTCCTCGATGAGTGATTCCGGTTGACGAAACAGCATCTCAACCGTCTCAGCGGCCGCGAACTCCTCGCTCACCGTGCCTGCGACGGCGGATGCGGCCAATTCATCCGGGCGGTTCTCGCTCGTGTCATCGGCTAAGGCTGAGAATGCGATGACCGATTGCTCAACGATCGCGAGGGCGTCGATCTGTTCTGTCGAGTCCGGCGATTCCGGCTGGCCTAGCGGTTGGGCCGGTGGCTCGGCAACGATGCCCTCGCGCGCGAGAGCAGTCCTAATGGCCTCAGCGATCACGTCTTTCACGGCCTCACCACGGCGAAATCGAACCTCCGTCTTGGCCGGATGGACATTTACGTCGATCTCTTCGAGCGGCATTTCAAGAAATAGAAATGCAACGGGATATACACCGTGCGGCAGCACCGACCGATACCCCTCGGCGAGGCCGCCGGCGATCGTCTTGTCGCGGACGAAGCGGTTATTAACAAAAAAGTACTGCGAGTCACGTGTCGTTCGCCGCTCGCGCGGGGCCGAGACAAAGCCCGTGACTTTTGCAACAAAGTCGCGCCCGCCATCGACGGGCACCAAACTGTCGAGCAGGCCCGAGCCGAACACCTGAAAAGCTCGCTCGCGCAGGTTTTTTGCCGGTGCGGCCCTCAGCACCTCGCGGCCATTGTTGGTCAGCGTGAAGGCGATCTCAGGATGCGCCAGTGCATAGTGCGTGACGATGCTCGTCAGGTGATAGTTCTCGGTCGCCTCGGAGCGCATGAACTTGCGGCGGGCCGGCGTGTTGAAGAATAGGTCTCGGACAGCGATCGTCGTCCCGCTGTCGCGCGCGGCGTCCTTTACATCGATCAGTCGCCCGCCCTCAACGATAACCTGCGTTGCGATCTCGTCTGATGGGGTCTTTGTCAACAACTCGACCTTAGCAACTGACGCGATCGACGCCAGTGCCTCTCCGCGAAAGCCCAGCGTCCCGATGCGGCCGAGGTCGTCGAGGGTGCGGATCTTGGATGTCGCATGCCGTTCAAATGCGAGAATTGCGTCGTCGCGCGACATGCCTTCGCCGTCATCCGTAATGCGCATCAGGCGCCGGCCGCCAAGTTCGATCTCGATGGTCAGGCGCATCGCCCCGGCATCGATGGCGTTCTCGATAAGCTCTTTGACGACCGACGCAGGCCGCTCGACCACCTCGCCGGCAGCGATCTGATTCGCCAGGTTGTCGGGCAGCACCCTTATCTTGTTCATACTACAATTCAATAATTCGGTGGCCGTTGTCTTCGAGATCGACCGCCTCATACAGCCAATCAATAAAGCCGGGGCCAAATTTGTTCAGATAAACTAGCACATTCAGGCTGCGTTCCTGCAACGCTCCGTTCGGCAGTAGATTGGCGAAGAGGCTGTCGATCCGCCCGCAGGCCGTCTCATCACGTCGGATGGCCGCGAGAAGGGCCTTTTGCCTGAGGGCGCCGATGTGGTAGATGATCTTTCGGCGACGCGTCGCGAGATTTGCCGCCAATGTCGGATCGGTGTCAGACAACAATCGGTCGAGGCGGTTCAACTGTGTATTCACGATCTCTTCGACTTCTGCAAATGTTCTGGCTGCATCACCTCCATGAATCCGTTCGGATGTCCGTAGCGTGACGGCCTGCTTTCCATCAAAAAGGTCTGTGAAACCCAGCCCTAACTTCTCAAACGTCCGCGCATGTCTAGGCTCGACCACAGTGAAGCTCTGACGATGAATGATCGGCGTCACGGGCCGGCCGAGCGTCTCGTAAACCACACTGTTCTGTGCAAAATAAGCTACTTCTGCCGCACCGCCAAAATAGCAGGCCGTCGGTAGGAGATAATCCTGAATCACCGGCCGCAACATAACGCCGGGGCTAAATCGTGCCGGCTCGTCGACGGCGATCGCCGCAAGTTCGGCGCGGGTGAATTCCCTTCCGTCAAGCTTGGCTCGAAGTGTGTCGGGGCCGCTCTTTCTCAACGCATTCCGGCGGCCGGTGTCGTCGTGCCAAAAGAGCGGAACGTGATCGTCCTCGATCAACACCTGTGCGTGGAATCCACGCGATTCGAGCCTCGCCGTCCGCTGCCTGATCCCCGCGACGATCTCATCCGATCGCTCGATCGCCTGCGGATAGACGGGGGCAGCCAATCGCTTGAGATCTTCATTCAGTGGATCAATGATGACCAGCCCGTACCG
This sequence comes from Pyrinomonadaceae bacterium, assembly GCA_018060305.1. GTDB lineage: Bacteria > Acidobacteriota > Blastocatellia > Pyrinomonadales > Pyrinomonadaceae > OLB17. The sequence continues at coordinate 3,363 of JAGOWF010000010.1, read as the reverse complement.
CTCAAAAAGCCGCAGCAGCATCGATGCGAACGCTTGGCCAAAGCCGACTCCTTCGCAATACGACTGTTCGGCCAACGCACTTGCCGATGTCGAAAATTCTGTCTGCGGCAAACGGTCGAAGATCCCTTCAATCACATCAGAAATGCCTCTATCGAGCACGGCCGAACCGACCGGTGTCTCGTCAACAAACGCATGTGGCCGATATTCGATAGCAGCGACCTGATCGCCCCTGTCAACGACATTGACCACCGACACCTCATCAAAATCATGATCCTCAGTCGCGGCCCAGAATACGGGCACCGCCTTGACCCCTTTTGCGTTCAGTTCCTCGGCGTATCGGATAGCGGAAAGCGCCTTATAAACCGAATAAAGCGGTCCTGTAAACAGTCCGGCCTGCTGGCCCGTTACGACGGCGACGGTATCAGCTTGGCGAAGCAATTCGATATTTGTGAGCGTTGCCGGGCTGGCACCCGCGGCAGTGTTAGTATCAGCAAGCGCATTACCAAGGGCCGTTCGATCGATCTCATAACGGTCGAGGACTTCGCGGGAATATGCTTTTGGGTTGGCATAGAGCGGTGAGCGGTTAGGATAGAGATCGCTAACCGTTTCCGGCTCCTCGATATATGTGAGAAACAGCCTCGACTGTCCGGGAACGGCAGAGAACGGCAAGCTAGTCACCTTTATCTTGGCGTGTGTCTGCCCGGCCGCGAGGCCGATCTCTTGCTTCAATTCGTAGGGCTCCTTTATGTTTAACCAAATTATAGAAGCCTGTAGCAATTTCCGCCAAATGACAACAAAAATCGGCCGCCGAAATGGCGGCCGAACGGCTGCAGTTCAAGCCAACTTTTGCTAGTTTCCCGATGCGGTCGTGGCAAAGCGCTCGATCCGATAGACGCCCGACGAATGCGAGCCTGCGAAGATACGATTAGGATCCTTTGGATCGAAGGCCATTGACCAAACGCGTCGGCTTGGCAGCTTCATGTCTTTTGAATCGACGCGATTCCATCGCATCCCGGCATCCTCGGAAATGTAAACACCGCCGTCCTCATCGAGCGCACTTGAAAGCAGTATCTCATCCGGATTGCTCGGATTGATCAGTATGCTCGTAAAATTGCCTAACGTAAGGTTGCCGCCTCGGCGCGTCCACGTCGCGCCGGCGTCGCGGCTGAGATAAAAGGTCTGTATGGTTCCGACATAGATATAGTCAGGCCGCGTCGGATCAGACATTATCGAACTAACGGGAATATTCTCGACGGCTCCTCCGGTCTTAGTCCACGTCTTGCCGTTGTCTCGTGAGACGAGAACGCCCGAGGTGGCGGTTCCGACCCAGATCGTCGTAGGCCTCGACGCCGCTACGTGAACTGCAAAAACATTTTCATTGAGGCCGGGCCCAAAATACAGTTTTTCCCATCCCTTGGTGATGTCGCGACTCCGATACAAGCCCTTGTCTGTGCCGGCAAGGATACCGCCGCCCGGGACAAACTCGAGCACCTTGATCTTCTCCGTGATCGCAAGCAACAGCGGCGCGGTGACAGCAGCGGAGGTGACCGCCGAAACTTTGGGTGTTACAGCCGCAGTTCGTTTTATGGAACCTCTCGGTGCGGCTCTCTTGACCGGCGCTTTCTTTTTTGGCTTTGCAGCAACCACCTGCGTCCACGAAAGGCCGCGATCGGCTGACCGAAAGAGACCGACATTGGTCCCGAGATACATCTGGTTAGGGTCCTTGGCATCCTGTCTCAGGACAAATGCGCGAACACGATTGACATCAAGGTTTCGCGCCTGCTGCCACGAGCGGCCACCGTCATTGCTGACAAAGAAAAAACCGCCCCCCGTCGCCGTGTTGTGAGTGGCCGCATATAGGCGATTTGGCTGCTCGATATCCGGCGTCACCGAGTAGGTAAAGCGACTCGTAAAGCCATCATTCGACTGGACAAAATTTCGGCCGCCGTCATTTGAGACCATCACGCCGTAGTTGTTCGTCCCAATAAAGACCCGATTCGGCTCGTCAGGATGAACGGCGATCGAGTTGACCTCAAGGTTGCGCTGGGTTGTCAATGCCCAGGTTCTGCCGCCGTTGGTCGTCATCCAGAAGCCCTCGGTCGTCCCGGCGTAGATCGTGCCCGGGATGGTCGGGTGCTGAACGATGTCTCGCGTCCGGCGTGATTGCGAAGGAATGCCCTGGATCTTGCTCCACTTTTCGCCTCCATTGACCGACTCATAAATGCCGCTGCATGCTGACGCTATCACATGTTCCGGATTGCGAGAGTTCAGCGTTATGGCGAACACATCGGAATCATCGATCATCCCGTTCTTGATCAAACGCCAACTCTTGCCCGAATCGACCGTCTTGTATGCCCGCCACCATGTGCCGGCATACATTGTTCCAGTATTGCGTGGATCCATCGCCAGCGAATCAATATTGACGGGCATTGTGCCGGACGATATCTTCTTCCAATCCTCCCCCGAATCGCGTGAGATCCAAACGCCATTGATCGTCCCCGCAAGCAGAACTTTGGGATCGAGTGGAGATTGCGTCATCGCGTGGATCGATTCGTTCTGAAGATCCTTTGCCTCTTTCCAGGTTGCGCCACCGTCGGTCGAGCGAAAGAAGCCACCCGCCATCTTATGTCGATGGCCTGAGGCGTATATCTTCTGCGAATCGATCGAGTCGACGAACAACTGGTCAAGCACGAGTTCAGGCTGATTCAAATTGACGAGCAGATGCCATGAGCGGCCGCCGTCAGCGGACGTATGTATCTGCCCGTCGAGCGTGCTGATGTAGAGGCGATCCTTATTTCGCGGATCGATCGCGATCACGCGAACGTCACCACCACTCGGGCCTACGACCTGCCAGTTGCCAAATCCACCCGCGGGCCCGGTGCTATCGGCCACATCTCCACCGACACCATAAACTGGAATCGACAGAACCAGGAACAAAAGTAGGCTTAGGATTCCGGATCGCTGAAACTGCAGCAGCATATTATTCTGTTTTCCTATTCTTAAGACGAGATGGCCGAGGAATGCTCTCAATCCTGACGCTTATTTGATGATTGAGGAGTAGTCTTGGGTTCGCACCCTTATTAAAACACTATACTACACAAACCTGCGAGAGAATGGAAGAAAAATGGCCGGGACTGAACGCAGCCCCGGCCATCGGCGTTTAATGTCCGCATCCTAAAGGATGACGGAGCTATTCTTATGGATTTGGCCTGTCAGCTCCGGCCGGAACGACGTAAAACTTGGTCTGTTCGCCGGTTCCGTTGTCGGGGCCGTCAATGAACGTGAAGCGGCTCGGATCATACTTGAGGAAGTTGATCGCCTTCGTTATCTGAGCACGACGCTTCCTGATCTGGGCCGTTGTTC